>JAKLDZ010000290.1 GCA_022703255.1 Myxococcota bacterium
GCCGTCCGACGCCGTTCCGCACGAGCTCGCTCCGTCCACGTGCACCAGCCATTGGGCGTCGCCCGCTCCCGACGTGAAGCTCACGTTCACCCGGTTGACGTCGATCGTTCCCGACGAGGGAGTCGGGATCGGATACTCGCAGGAGAGAGCCTTGCCCCGGATCGCGTCGAGGGCGGCGAGGAACTGCTGCTCGGTCGAGGCCCCGCCGTCGTCCACAAGGAATGCCTGATCTGATCCTCCCGCGAGCGCGATCTGCTGCAGGGAGGTCAGCGACTGGCCAACACCGATCACGAAGGTGCGAATCGACGACTGCTCCCAGGCCACCTTCGCGGCCTGGGCCACGTTGTCCACCGACGACCCGCACACGTTGGGCTCGCCGTCGGTGGCTAGCAGGACCACGGTGGTGTGGGTCGGGTTCGCGGTGGCCCACGTCTGCGCGTATTCGTAGGCGCCCTGCACCGCGGGCAAGGTGGGCGTCTCGCCCGCGGGTTGCGTGTGCTGCGACAGGGAGGTCGCAAGCGCCGTCGCGTTGTCGGACAGCGGCGCCATCGGCACTTCCGGCTGTCCGTATGCCTGCCACTTGCAGACATCGGCTCCGGGCAGCGGGAAGTACTGCAGCGCCATGGCGAGCTCCGCCGTCGCGTTCGCGCTCACGAAGTCGCCGAGCGCCGAGGTCACCGCGGCCCACTTGCCCCCGAGCATCGATCCCGACTGATCGAGCATCACGTAGACGTCGAGTGGCAGCAGCTCCACCTTGGAGGTCTGCGTGGCGCACCCGTCGGCGACCTCGACGTCCTGCGGTCCCGTCTCGAACAGGGGAACGTCACTCGTCGTCGTGTCCGACGCCTGACCGTCGGAGGCCGAGACGTCCGCGGAGACATCCGTGGAAGCGTCTGCGGTCGTGCCGGCGTCGTTGCCGTCTGCGGGCCTGACGATCTCGGCCGGATCGCTGCAGTGCACCAGCGCGCACAGCAGCGCG
This sequence comes from Myxococcota bacterium, assembly GCA_022703255.1. Taxonomy (GTDB): domain Bacteria; phylum Myxococcota_A; class Polyangia; order Polyangiales; family Polyangiaceae; genus JACRCQ01. Next base: position 980 of record JAKLDZ010000290.1, read on the forward strand.
ATTCCTGCGGGGAATGCGGCGGATGGTCGAATACGACGCGAGTCGCTCATGGCAGTCAATGCTCCTGCTGGGAGGGCAACGGAGGCCTCACTTCGTGGCGGTGATCCAGTAGGGCCAGTGCGGCGAGAAGCTGCCGGCGTGCGACTTGACTCCGATGACGAACCGGTACTCACCGTACCGATACGGCACCACATTGCTTCCGTAGAAGCACTTCTTCGTCGCGTCCGTCGTGCTCTCCCAGATCAAGCCGTCGACCACCCCGTCGGCCGGTGTCGCGTGCGTGACGTTGTCCCAGCGATCGAGGTACGAGTAGACCTCGAGGTCGATCACGCGGCCGCCGGTCGCTTCCACGCAGATGCTCCCGCCCCAGTCCGAGTCGATGAGGTAGTAGTCCTTGTCCGCGGCGCTGGAGAGGTAGCCGTAGAAGTCGCCCTTGGCCGTGAGCGCCGAAGGCACGCGCGTGATCTGATCGGGCATGCCGTCGGCGTTGGTGTCGGCGCCCTCGTTCGGCTCGTAGGGGTCGAACTGGTTGGTGCGGTAGAACGGCCGCACGTGGGCCGGCTGGCTCGTCGCCTTGTTCCACGTGTCCTTGCCCAGCTTGTGGCAGTAAACATTGCCCGCCGCGTCGCTCGTGATCGCCTCGATCATCCCGTCGCCGTCGAGATCCCACACCGCACCGAAGCTCCCTCCGGCGCTCGTGAACGACCTGCGGGAGGCCTGGTGCTCGACGAACTTCTTGTCGGTCGCGTTCCACAGGTCGACGCGCAGCTCGGTGCCGCTGACGTAGACGCGGTCGGGGAAGCCGTCGTTGTTCAGGTCGAACAGGCCCCGGCGCAGGACGTCCGAGTAGTTCTCGGGGGTGCCGTCGTTGTCGACGTCGCTGACCTCCGAGTAGATGTTGAACGACTGCGAGGGGGTCGAGAGGATGGGCGTCCCGGCCAGGTCGAAGGCGTAATAGTACGAGGTGGACGGGTTGCTGACGTCGGGAGTGTTCGTGGTGAAGAGGGTGGCCCCGCCGCGGATCTGGTCGCCGATCCGGAACATGTACCCCATGGCGCCGCCGAACAGGCCGGCGACGGACGTCGGGAAGCACGTTCCCGCCGCGCAGAAGGGCTCGTTCGCGAGCGTCGTGGGGTCGGTGAACGCCTGGGCGAAGATGTTGCCCGCCCACTGCGATGGAGCGGTCGCGTACGCGTAGCCGTTGCCGAAGACCAGCTCCAGCTTCCCGTCGCCGTCGAGGTCCGTCAGGATGCGCCCATCGGTGTACTCGCAGGTCGAGTTCGGATCCGCGATGTCGACGACGTTGGTGATGGCTCCGGTGCCCCGATCGAACCGGAACACGCGGGTTCCCTGGGCGGCGTTGCACCAGCTCGTGGTGAAGAACTCGATCACACCGTCGCGATCGACGTCGGCCACCAGGAAGTCCGAGGCGTCGTAGACGCCGTCCGTGCCGGTGTACTCGGTGACGGTGCTGTTGGCGTTGAGCTTGTAGAAGCGCGGCACGCTGCCGTTGCCCGTGAGCACCTCGAGGCTCTGCACCGCGGCGCCGTGCTGGTCGTAGTTGTCGATGTCGGCCAGCGCGGCGTAGTTGCGGCTGTAGTTGTGCACGGCGGCAGAGTGCTCGAACAACGCCGTTCCCGTGGAGCTCAGGATGCCGAAGCCGAACGCGTCCTGGATGATGATCTCCCGCTTGCCGTCGCCGTCGAGATCCGCGATCTGCGACATCGGAGCGCCGTTGGTGAAGTCGAGCTTGAACGGCCAGGTCCCCGCGCACGTGGAGAAGCAGAGCCGGTCCACGTAGCCCGAGCAGGCGTTGTCCTTGCCGTCGCCGCACACCTCCGACGCGCCGGGAAACACCGTGACGTCCGAGTCGTTGCAGTCCCAGTCGTCCACGCCGTCGGCGTTGACGTCCTTGGCCGGCGTCCAGCCCACGGGCACGTCGCACTTGTCCTGACTCAAGGCGTTGGGGGGCGCGAAGCCGTCGCCGTCGTTGTCCTTGTAGATCTTCTGCGTCACGACGTCGTTGTCGATCGCGCCGTCGCAGTCGTCGTCGATGTTGTTGCACTGCTCGGTCGCGAACGGGTACGTGTTCTTGTTGAAGTCGTTGCAGTCCCCCGACTCGGCCACGTAGCCCGCAGGGGCCGTGCACGCCAGCGTCGAGGTGGTCCCTCCCCACCCGTCGCCGTCGTTGTCCTTGTAGAACGTCGGCTTCTGCACCCCTTCGTCAACCACTCCGTTGCAGTTCTCGTCGATGTCGTTGCACTGCTCCACACCGGCCGGGTTGATCAGGATGTTGTTGTCGTTGCAGTCTCCCGGCTTGTCCACGTAGCCCGGTGAAGGCTTGCACCCCTTGATCATCGACGTCGTTCCGTAGCCGTCGTCGTCGTTGTCCAGGTAGTAGTTCTGCTGCGGAAGCCCGTTGTCGATCGCCCCGTTGCAGTCGTCGTCGACCTCGTTGCAGACCTCCGCCACGTTCGGCGCGATCTCGACGTTGTTGTCGTTGCAGTCGCCGGACTTGTCCGCGTACCCCGTCGGCTTCGCACACGCCTCCAGACTCGCCGTCGTTCCGAACCCGTCTCCATCGTCGTCCTTGAAATACGTCGACGTCGGGAGCCCCTCGTCCTTCATCCCGTCGCAGTCGTCGTCGAGACCGTTGCAGCTCTCCGCCACTTCCCCAGGTCCGTGATCCGGCACGCACGAGACCACCCCCTTGATGCAGTGCTCGAGCCCCGTCGCACAGATGCCGTCGAGCCCCGTCGCACACGTGCCCCCTCCCCCTGGATCCTCCTCGTCAACCTGCCCGTCACAGTCGTCGTCCACCCCGTTGCACAGCTCCGGCCCGTCCGACATGCACCCGGCCTCCGCTGCGTCCGCTTCCCCGTCCGGCCCCGCCTCCTGCACGTCCGGCGCTGTGTCCGGCGTCACGTCCAACGGCGCATCGCCGGTCGCCTGGTCCGGCTTCGCGTCCGCGGCGTCCTGCTTCGCCGCGTCCTTGGCAGCGTCGGTCCCCGCATCCGTTGCGCCCTCCGCCGCGGCGTCTTGCGACGGAACGCCGGGGGTCTCGAGCCCCGACTCCGACGAGCCGCAAGCCGCGAGCTGCGGAGAGGCCACGGCGACGAGGGCGGCCGCGAGAAGCGTGGTGGTTCGTTCAGCCAGAAGTCCTCGACGAAGACGGAGCGATCCCGACATTGAGTCTCCTTGGCGGCCGAAGCGCATGGAGGCCGCACGGAATCAGGATCTCTCCTATGCCCTTCGAGATCAAGCGGGTCGGCGGCGAGGGGGAGGCCGGGCAAGAGCGGGCCTTGGGGAACGGACATCCGCCGTGGGCCGGCGAAAAGCTCCGGAAAACGAGCATGGTGCAATGCAGCGAGGCCCGCGCGCGGAGGCGTTTGTCTGCGCCCGCCCCCACGGGCCCGCCTCCGGAGCCCGAAGCAGCCTGCTCGTGCTCCGATCGTGACAACCCGGCTTGACAACCCGAATGACGGTAGGCATCCTCCGCCCGCCTCCAATGTGCTGCGGTGCAGCATAAAGGGTTCAAAGGTGCGCAGTTTACTCAGGAAACGCATGTTGCTTGTGCGTAAAGCGAGACTCGACATGCTCCGATTCATCGTCCGTCACCTCCCCACCCTCGCCGCCCTCTCCCTGTGCCTCCCCGCTTGCTCCGACGACGCGTCGTCGGGCGTAGACCCCTCGCCCTTGCCCGACTCCGGGACGCCGGACAGCGAGTCCCCGGTCGATGCCGCAACAACCGATGCCCAAGGGTCCGACACCCAGGGCACGGGGACCGTCAACGGCTCCGCCCTGCTCTTCGGGCTGTCCGATCACGCCGGCATCCAGGTCGTGCTCGAAGGCACCCAGCTCGAAGCCGTCACCGACGCCTCGGGCAAGTTCGTTCTCGCCTCGGTGCCCGCCGGGACCCACACGCTCATCGCCTCGTTCGCTGGCTATGCCCCCGAGCGGCGCGAAGCCGTCGTGGTCACGGCCGATGGCAAGATCGAGCTCGAGCCGTTGACGCTTCACGTCGGCAAGCTGCTGCGGGCCGGCGACGACTCGGTGCCGTTGGGCTTCATGGGAGCCGCTGACCACGCCCTCTACTTCGCTGACTTCTCCCCGTATCTCGGCACGGGCACGCTCTGGACCGCCCGACCCTCGGACCTGCTGCAGACCAGAGGCGGCGACTCGGTCGCGCCTCCCGGCGTCGTGCCGAGCCCCGACGGCAAACGCCTCGCCGTGCTCTCCAACCTCGAGCTCGGCACCGGCTTCGGCGACCTGTCGGTCGTGGACGTCGATACCGGCGTCGTACACCCGCTCGAGAAAAACGTCGCGGTGGGCACGCTCGGATACACCATCGACGGCGCCTGGCTGCTCTATGAAACGAACCTCGACCCCATGACCCAGGTGGGAGACCTTCGCTTGTACGACTGCGGCAAGGCGCAGGACCGCCTCGTCGCCTCGGGCGTGCCCTTCCAGTCCCTGCAGGTGAGCAAGGACAACAAGAAGCTCGTCTACGCGAGCGAGTTCTCCCTGACCGAGTCCCTCGGAGATCTGTACGTGCTCGATCTCGCCGGTGGGAAGCCCGCGCTGATCGACGAGAACGTGTTCGTCCCGCTGCGTTGGGCGCCCGAGGACTGGTCGAAGATCCTGTACCTCAAGGGGCCCATGACCGGGCAGTCGGCCACGCTGCGCATGTGGGACGCCGCCCAAGGCTCGGCCGTGACCCTCGGCGTCGCCGTGCCGAGCGACTCCGTCTTCCCCGCGTCGGACTTCGGACATGTCGTGTTCTTGTCCGACTACGACGAGGCCGCGCAGCGCGGCGCACTGCGCGTGTGGAAGGCCGCCGGCGGCGCGACCGATCAGATCGCAGCCGTCGTGGCGTGGGGCATCAACACCACCGCGGATGGAAACCGCCTCCTGTTCACGGTCGATCCGGATCCGGTGACCCAGCAAGGAACCCTGACCGCCTGGGACTTCCCCTCCGGCTCGTCGGTGCCTCTCGGCGCTTCGGGCGGCGCGTGGAAGATGGCGGAGAAGGCTCCGCGGCTCGCGCACTTCGAAACCTTCGACCTGACGACCTCGATCGGCTCGCTGTCGGTGTACGACTTCGCGACCTCGCAGGAGTTGCCGGTAGCGAACGACGCGTCGAGCAACACGCTGGAGCTCGATCCGCTCGGACGCTACGTCGTGTTCCAGCGCAATCCCGAAGCGGGCACGTACATGGGCGACCTGTGGGTGCACGACTTCGAGACCGATCAGTCGCAGCTGCTGGCGGAGCACGCGCTTCCTCCCGTGCGATTCAGCGCCGACGGGTCGATGCTCGCGTTCTTCACGGAACCCGACACCGAGTTTCGCACGGCGCAGGGCTTCGTGTGGCGCCGCGCCGATCACAAGCTCGCCACGCTGGGGCGGGTCTCGTTCCTGATGGATCAGCTGGCCTTCCGGGACGACGGCGGCTTGCTGACGTTCTATCGCAACCCGAGCGCCGACGGCATGCGGGGCGATCTGTGGGCGTGGGATCCGTCGAAGGACGCGTGGACGGCTCCCGACCCCGGGATGCTCCTGGGAACGGGGGCGTACACGTGGGGCACGCGATTCAGGAAGGACGGGTTGACGTTCCTGCACGATCTGAGCGAGCTGGGCGACGTGGCCGATCTGGCGCACTGGTCGGTGACGACGCGCAAGACGACCGAGCTCGGCGCCGACCTGTTCCTGCCGTCGGCGGTCGAGAATCTCGCCGGCGACAAGACCCTCTACGCGATGGGCTCGGCGCAGCCCCGGGGCGACCTGTTCCTGTCGGACCTGACGACGCTCCAGACGCGGCAGATCGGCAAGGCCGCGCACCTCGGCAGCCTCTGGCTCGATCCGGACTGGAAGCGGGTCGTGTTCCTCGCCGAGGGCAGCGGCGACCTGGGCAACCTCACCGTCGCCGATCTCGTCGCAGGCACCGAGCAGGTGATCGGCAAGGACGTCCCCTTCTTCGCAATGCGCGTGAGCCCGAAGGGCTCGCGGGTGGCCTTCGCCTCGGCCTGGGACACGAAGCAGTCCGTCGGAACGCTCTTCGTGGACGACATGACCGATCCGGACCCGGCACTTCCCGTGGATGAGCCGTCGCCGCTGACCTTCATGCTCTCGGAGCAACACCTGATGTACGTCGTGAAAGCTTCCGAAACGCCGAAGAACGCACGCAACGGCATCTACCTCGCCCCGCTTCCCTGAGCCGTCTCCCTCTCCCTCGACAACGATTCCGCATCCGCGCAAACCCCGTCTGCGCGACTCGCGTCCGATCCCCTTCGGGCAAAGCGCACCTTCGTCCGCGCCATCCGGGATCCCTCCCGATCGCGTTTCGAATCCTGCTCAGGATGCCGAAGAGCTCTCCCTGCGAGAGCGTCGCAGCCTCCTCGCGACCACCAGGGCAGCCAGTGCCGCGAGCAGCGAGCCCTTCGCCGGACCGCCTCCCACCAGCGAGCACCCACACCCGTCCTCCTCCGAATCCCCTCCTCCGCCCTGCGGTGGCTCGACCCCCGCGTCCGTCACCGCTCCCCCCTGTCCCCCGGATCCCGTCGCGCCCGCCTTTCCGCCCGCACCCCCAGCGCCTCCGTCCTTCCCTCCGCTTCCGCCTGCCCCCGCGTCCGAAGGCTCAACGTCCACCACCCACAGCTCCCCCAAGGACTCCGGCGTCTTGTCCCCCCCGATCCCGTCAGCCCAGTGCACGTATCCCTCGCGCCCCGCCCCGTCATTGTCGTTCACCAACAACCCGAAGCCGACCAC
>JAKLDZ010000291.1 GCA_022703255.1 Myxococcota bacterium
ACGTGGCTGTGCATCGACACCGAGACGACCGGAGTCGATCCGATCCGCGATCGCGTTGTGGAGCTTGCAGCCGTGCAGTTTCGCGGGGGCGAGGTGCAGCGACGCATGGGGATGCTGATCCAGCCTGGGGTTCCGATCCCCGAGGAAGCGACGGCGGTGCACGGGATTCGGGACGAGGATGTCGCGGGGAGTCCGACGCTGGCGCAAGTGCAGGAGAGGTTTCTCGCGCACGTGCGTGCGGCGGAGGTGCTGGTTGGCTACAACTGGCCGTTCGACGCGGCGTTCCTGGAGGCCGCCATGGGGGAGGGGTGGCGCGAGGCGATCGAGGGCAAGCCGGTGATCGACGCGCTGGTGGTCGTGCGGTTCGATCAGGTGGGCAGGTATTGGAAGGGGGCGGGGCGCCACAAGCTCGAGTCGGCCGCGCGCCAGCTCGGCGTCGAGTGGGAAGGACGCGCCCACCGCGCCTCCGCGGATTGCGTCGTCACCTGCCGCGTGCTGTGGAAGCTGCGCGAGCACCTGCCGTCGGATCCCCGCCAGGCAGACGCCCTGGTGCGAAGCGAGCGAGAGCGCCAGCAGAAGGCCTTCGAGGCCTGGCGCTGCGCGCATCCGAGAGACGACGCGACGAGCCCTTGAGGGTTCAGCGCGCGGCGATGCCCTGGGCGATGATGAAGGAGGAAGCCCCGCCGGCGAGACCGGAGCCGACCTGCATCGACGGCGTCTGGTCCCGGTTGTCGCGCTTGGCGTCGCGCGCAACCCGCGGGCGCACCCACTCCGACAGCTCCTGGAGCGAGATCTGCCCGTCGCCGTTGATGTCCGCCTGGCCCCTTCCGAGCCCCTCGTTGACGTAGCGGGTGAACAAGCCGCCGTTGCCGTCGGGAGCAGGCCCCGATATTTCGGCACCCGAAGAGGCCGTGAGCAGCGCCAGCCGCGGCGCGACCGAGGCTTCCTTCACGCGCACGAGCGGACGCGCGCCATCGGGGAGGACCGAGCGGCCGCCCGCGCCCGAGAAGCAGGAGTCCACGACCGCGAGCACGTCGCGGGCCTTGGTCTCCCCGAGGGTCTTGAGCACGCCAGCCAGGGGCAACGCCGTGCGGGCGAGGAACTTCGGGTCGCCGTCGTAGGGCAGCAGGTACGGCGTGCCGGCCGAGGCATCGGGGGCGCCATGGCCGCTGAAGTAGAAGTACACCCGCCCGCCCGGCTGCACGTTGGCCTGCATCCACTCGAGCTGCTTCTCGATGTCGCTGCGCGTCGCGCGATCGTCGAGCGCCACCTTCACGTTCGCTTCCGGCACTCCGAGGGTCGTGCGCACCACGCGCGCGAAGCTCTCGGCATCGGCGCGAGCGCCGGTGGGGGAGGGGACGTCGCGGTAGCGTTCGATGCCGACCACGAGGGCGTAGGATGCGGGCTGGGGGGCACCGGAGACGAAGGAGCCGGAGGCGGGAGCGGGGCCGGTCTTGTCGGTTCTGGATGCGCTGACGACGCCGATTCCGCCCATGGAGCTGTTGCGATTGCGTGCGAGCAGCTCGCCGGAGGTGCCGGGGCGGAGCGACAGGTGGATTTCCTTCTGCGGGCCCGGGAGCATCACGGTCATCTCCTGATCGCGCATGCCCTCCGCGGAGGCGGAGATCTTCACGACCTCCGGGGTCTGCATGGCGATCTCCTGGTTCGAGGAGTCGAGGGCGATGCAGGCGGGGACGAGCGTGAGGGCGAGGGTTCCGGCGAGGGAGATCCCGAGGATCCCCCAGGTCTTCTCCGTGCTGCTACCGCCGTTGTCTTCGGAGAGGTTCGCCAGCTTGTAGCCGCTGAAGGCTGCGGCACCCACAGCAGCGGCGGCACCGATCCAGCACAGATGGGTGCTCTTGCCGACCTTGACCTGGTAGTCGCGCTTGACCTCGGTGGGGCCGGTGCCGATGCGGCGGTTGCCCGCGCTGTCGGTCTGCCAGACCGAGGCGCCCGGGGGATCGGTGACGATCTTGAGCGTGTGGGAGCGCTGCTGGATGTCCCAGGTCATGCAGCCGGAAGAGGACACGAGGAGCAGGGAAACGAGACCCAAGACGAGGTGAGAGCGCATCACGATCCGGCACGATAGCGGTCGCCCCGGCTCAACGTCAACGCGCGCCGAGGCGGACACGTCGCCGCCTCCGTGCGCGCCGCAACCGGTCTGGTATGTTGCCCGGCATCATGACCGAAGCACGTGCACCGAAGCTCCCCATTCCCGAACCCGCGTCGCCCGCAGAGGTCCTTCGCCGCGCAGGCGATGCCCTCGCGCGCTGCGTCGACTGCTGCCTCGCGACCGTGGTGTCGCGCAGCGGATCGGCGCCTGCGACTCCCGGGCAGAAGATGGTGTTGCTGACCGACGGCACGGCGGCCGGCACGGTAGGTGGGGGCGGGATCGAGCTCGCGACGGTGGAGCGGATGCAGGCCGCGCTCGCGTCGGGATCGACCGTCCCCGAGCAGGTGTCGTTCCACCTCGCGCGCGATCTGGCCATGTCGTGCGGCGGTACGGTGGAGCTGCTGCTCGAGCCCATGCGCGCTTCCAGTCCGGTGCTGCTGGTCGGTGCGGGGCATGTGAACTACGCGGTGGCGCGGCTGTTGCCGAGGCTGGGGTTCTCGGTCTGGATGATCGACGAGCGCGCATCGACGCTGGCGCCCGAGCGGGTGAGCGTGCTCGAAGGGGTGCGGACGAAGCTGGGGCCGCCCGCCGAAGCGGCGAAGGACGTGCCGCGTCGCGCGGCGGTGGTGGTGGCGACGCACGATCACCCGCATGACGTCGAAGCGGTGGTGTGGGCGGTGCTCGAGGGATTCGCATACGTCGGAGGGGTAGGGAGCCGGGCGAAGGCGGTACGTGTCCGCGAGGAGCTCAAGGCGCGGGGCGCATCCGAGGCCGACGCGGGGCGGGTGCGCATGCCGGTGGGCACGGACATCGCGGCGCGCACTCCCGACGAGCTGGCCGTGTCGATCGCCGGCGAGCTGATCGCCTGGCGTGCCTCGCAGGTTTCGAACGCTCGCTGAGCGTCCCTCGCTCGCGACGTCTCCTCTCCCTTCCCCCGAGCCTCCCCTCGCGCTCGATCGCAATTGCGCGTCGGCTCGCACGAGCGGAACAACCGCCTGCGGCGAGCTGCCGTCGCGCGACCGGATGATACGATTACGGATAGCGAACGATGCAATCGACGTGTGTGCGATCTGGATATCCTGTGAACGTCGCGGTGATATCCACACACCGAACTTTCAACCCGATTCGTTGTGCGGGTGATGACTCCCATTCCCGGTGATAGCGTGCCTTCGAAGTCGTCGCGCTGCGGCGTCGACAAGCTCGACCCAGGGCCTCACGTTGCTCCCCTTTGCTCTGCCACCGTTCGATCTGGCGACCCTGGAGGCGCTCCGGCCGGCGATCCACGCACCGGCCGCGCCGAGCGTCGCCTCCACGCCTTCCCCCTGGCGTCGAACCCCCGTCGCGCCAGCTCCGTCGGCCACGAGCGCGGGAAGGCGTGAGACGTTCGCGAGCACGCGGCTGCAGGGGTGGATGCTTCCGTCGGGGCTCGAGGGGCCATGGTACGGCCGGAGCGAAGGGGGAGCCCGCGACGCCTTCGCGAGCCCGGGTGCGGCGTACGCGCTCCCTCGACCGCTGCTGTACGTGAGGCACTTCGGCTTCGGCACGCTGTTCGGCTGGCTGCGCGTCTCCACCGGAAGAGAAGTCCCCCGCCGCGCGACCGAGGGGCCGTGGGACAGCTCGCCGCGCAGGCTGGACCTGGTGGAATCGGGCTCGCTCGAGCGTCCGACGCAGGTGACCGTGGGCGCCGGCGCGACGCTGAAGAAGCCGGATTCCTGGCTTCCTTCCGTGGAGGCGAACACGCGTCTGGAGGCGCATGCGCGTCGTGATCTCGACGGTCAGACGTCGGGGCGCAGCGCGCGCATCGGCTCGACGATTCGTCTCACGAACGATCTAAGACTGAGCGCGGCGGTGAACCATCGTCCGTCGTTCTACGACTGGGCGGAGATGGGGGACGGGACCGGGTTGCAGCGTTCGCGGGTGACGGGGGCGGAGGCGGCAATCAGCACCGATCCAGCGTCGGCGTTGTTCGCGAGGCTCTGGGCCCAGGCGCAGAACACCAGCGCGGGGCACAACCTGGCTGCCGAGGCGACCTTGTCGTTGCGACCGGCGCGGACGCTGGAGCTCGATTTGGTTCCGCAGGTGTATGCGACGTCGGGCGAGCCGCGATCGGTGGGTCGCGACGAGCTGTACGGCACGTGGCTGTTCGGTCGGTTGGACGCGCGCAACGTGGGGGCGACGGTGCGAGGGACGTGGGCCTTCGATCGCCGGGTGACGGTCCAGAGCCACGTGCAGGTCTATCACGCGTCGGGGAGCTACTCGGACTATCTGCGATACGACGGTCTTCCGGGGTCGATTCCGCGCATTCGGCAGTCGCTGCTGGAGAGCTCGGCGGTGGAGCCGGTGCAAAGCCCGGACTATGCGCGGACGGTGGTGAACTTCAACCTGGTGGTGCGATGGGAGTACCGGCCCGGCTGCAGCTTCTTCGCGGTGTACGGGCGGAGCCAGTCGCCGTTCACGCCGATGGTGCCGTGGCTTCCATCGACGCCCGGGTTCGCAGCGAAGCGAGGCTCACCGGCGGCCGATGTGGTGATGCTGAAGCTGGTGCACTGGTGGGGATGAGGTTGCATCAAGCCTTGGCGAGCTCGAGCACGGAGGCGACGGCCTGGGCGATGGAGGAGAAGGCGTTGGCTTCGCCGCCCATTTGCACGATCTTGACCTCGCCGAAGCGCTGACCGACGGCGCTGGCGAGGGCGGGGAGCTTCTCGGCGGTGAGGACGCGGGCGCGGGCTTCGGCCTGCTCGCGTTCGGCGTGCGCTTGAGCGAGAGCGACTTCGGCTGTGGCGCGTCCTTCGGCAGCGGCGACCTCCGAGGTTGCGCGCCGGTATTCGAGCTGCGCAGTCCACTTCATCCTTTCGAGCTCGAGCCTGCGCGCGGAAGCCTCCGCGTGCAGCGCGTGGGCGTCGAGCTCGGCCTGCGCCTCCGCGGTCGCCAGACGCTGTCGCTCGATGGCGTCGGCCGACAGGAGCTGCGCTTCGCGGCGCTCGATCTCGGACTTGCGATCGCGCACGGCGGCCTCCTGGATCAAGCGTGCCTCGCTGATCTCGCGTTCGGCCTCGGCCTTGCGCAGCGAGTCGAGCTTCCTGGCTTCGAGCTCGGCCTGCTCGAGGGCGAAGCGTTTCTCGCCGATCTCAAGCTGGGCCTGGATGCGGGCCTGCTCGATGGCCCGGTTGCACTCGGCCTCGCGCGTGGAGATCTCGCGATCGGCCTCGGCCCTGGCCTCGCGCGCCTGCCGGTCGAGGGAAGCGCGGAAGGGGGCTTGCATGGCGGAGAAGACCTTCTCGGACAGGACGCGGACCTCCTGGATTTCGATGGTGTCGATGGTGACGCCCCAGCCGCGGGTTCCGTCGGCGCCGGTGTTGGCGCTCGAGCCGACGATGAGAGCGATTTCCCTCAGCAGCTCCTCGGAGAGGGCGTGTTTGCGCTTCTGCATGCAGTGGTCGATGGTGAGGTTGGCGATGAGCCTGCGGGCGGCGCCGACGAACATGGCGGTGAGGGTGGCTTCGAGCTTGGCTTGTGCGCGTTCGGGGTAGCTGAAGTTCAGCACGCGGAAGGCGGTGAGGGGGTCGGCGATGCGGTAGACGGCGAGGCCGACGACTTCGACGCCGACGCGTTCGAGGGTGACCTGGTCGGCGCGGAACTGGAGTTGTTGCAGGGAGGTGGGGACGACGGCGACGGCGTCCCAGGGGCGTTTGAAGCAGGTGGCGCCCTGTCCGGAGGACGCGGTGAGCACGCGGCCTTTGCGCACGTGGACGAGGTATTCGGAGGGTTTGGCAGTGACGAAGCCCCAGCGTTTGGTTTTCTGGGGGTCCTCGGCGGGGCGCGCTCCGCGCCAGGCGTCGGGGGAGCGAGGGGGAACGGTGGGGGTCGTGTTCTGGCTGGTCATGGGCGTCACCTCCGAAAGGGGGCAAGACCAATCCGCGTGCCAAGGGCGAGACGATGGGAAACGAGCGGGGAAGCGTGTGCGCGGCAGAGGGGAACCGATCCGGGATGGAGCGGAGCGAGCGGTCGGGATGGAGCGGGTGGTCGGGGATGGAGCGAGGGGGGCGGCGTGGCGGGTGGGGGAATGAGCGAAATCGAGGCAGATTTGCCTTGAGTTGGCGGGGGAAGGCAGCTTGACGCTGCTCCCGCCCCGGTGTACCTCGGCGGTGCCGAAACGTGCGCGTGGCAGCGTGATTCGAACCAGCTGAAGGGGGAGGTCAGGAGCTCACATGGACGTCAGGATCGGGATCCGCCGGGAGAACAAGAACCGCTGGGAGCGTCGTGTCCCGCTGGTGCCCGAAGACCTCGCAGCGCTCCAGAAGGATCAGGGGCTTCACTTCGTGGTGCAGCCGTCGGAGGTCCGTGTGTTCACGGACGACGAGTATCGGGCAGCCGGTATTTCGGTAGACGAACGGATGCCTGGGGCGGGGATCGTCTTCGGCGTCAAGGAGATCCCCACACAGCTGCTGCTCGAGGGGAAGGTGTACGTCTACTTCGGCCATGTGGTGAAGGGGCAGCCCTACAACATGGGGATGCTCGCGCGTCTGCTGGAGCTGGGCTGCTCGATGCTGGACTACGAGCGCATCACCGATGCGGACAACCGTCGGCTGGTGTTCTTCGGACGTCACGCGGGTCAGGCGGGGATGATCGAGACGCTGCGTGCGTTGGGGCTGCGTCTCGCGGTGATGGGCCATCGCACGGCACTGGCCGAGGTGAAGCCGGCCTACGAGTACCGCGACCTGGCGGATGCGAAGAGCCATCTGCGCGAGATCGGCGCGCGGCTCGTCAAGGAGCTGCCCGGTGCGCTGCGTCCGCTGGTGATCGGCGTGAGCGGCTATGGCAACGTCTCGGCCGGTGCGCAGGACGTGCTCTCGGCCCTGCCAATCGAGTCGATCCCGGTTCAACAGCTCAAGGAGACGGCGAACCGTCGAGGGCCGACGGCGCCCGCGCTGGCGAAGGTCGTGTTTCGGGAAGAGGACATGGCGCGTCCGCGCGACGCGAGTCAGTCCTTCGAGCTGCGGGAGTACTACTCGCACCCGGAGCGGTTCGAGGGGTGTTTCGCGGCGCACTTGCCGCATCTCGACGTGCTCGTGAACGCGATCTACTGGGAGCCGCGCTACCCGCGTCTGGTGACCAAGGAGTGGGCGCGCGAGCAGTGGGCGTCGGGGGTGCCGAGGCTGAAGGTGATCGGAGACATCAGCTGCGACATCGACGGCAGCGTGGAGATGACGGTGAAGGCGACGGAGCCCGATGAGCCGAGCTTTGTGTGGGAGGCGGCGACGGGGGAGGTTCGCGACGGGGTGGAGGGGAACGGGCCGGTGGTGATGTCGGTGGACAACCTGCCCTGCGAGCTTTCGCGGGAGTCGTCGCTGCATTTCAGCTCGGTGCTGCGCACGATGGTGCCCGATCTGGCGAAGGCGGACTGGCAGGCGGACTTCGATCGCCTGGTGCTCCCGGACCACCTGAAGAAGGCGTTGATTGTCCACAAGGGCAAGCTGACGCCGGGCTACGCGTATCTGGAGAAGGCTCTCGCGGACGCGGGAGAGATGAAGCAGACAACGGAGCGCTGACGCGGGGTTCGCGCTCCCCGACGAGGAGAA
>JAKLDZ010000292.1:0-5999 GCA_022703255.1 Myxococcota bacterium
CCTCGACCCGCGGACGAAAGTACTGCCACGTTCCGGGCCAGGCCGGGAGCAGCTCGCCGTCGAGGGGGGTGGCGATGGGAACGAGTTCCTGGCCGCCGTTGTACACGAATCGATCCTGATTCGCGTGGAAGGCATTCTGGTCCTCGTACGACGGGATGCCGCGGTCGGTCTGTCGCGATATGAAGGGAACGGAGACGTCCCAGCCGACGCCGGCGACACCGCTTCCGGACGACGAGCTGTAGCCGAGAGACAGGGACGGCTGGGCGGCCCCCCGGGCCTTCGGGAGGGAGAAGGGGACGGAGAACGTTGCGATCCCGGTGGAGGGCTGGGCGCTGAAGCTCTCTCCCATCCCCTGGACGGTTCCCGGACCTTTGGGAACCGACAGGGTAGTGGACGAAGCACCGGTCTTGTTCTCGCCGGTGGGGAGGGACATGAACTGGCCCTGCGCGCCGATCGCTGGACCGGGCTCGGGATCGGGATCGGGTGTGGCGGGGGAGGAGGAGGCCGATTGGATCTCGTCTTCCGCCGCGGCGGCCGCGGCGGATTGCGGGGCGGTTTCCGCGGCGGATTGGGGAGGCGGGTCGTTGTCGGCCTTCGCGCGCCGCGGGGTCATGGACAGCAGGAAGGCGGCGAGGACCAGGAGGGCCTGGGGGGCGGCATGCCGGCGCAAGCGGTGCATGCTTGGACTCATCTTCTGCAATCCCTTGTTTCGCGCGGGCATGGGGCTCATGAGACCACCGACTCTCTGCGGTGGCGGACGACAGCATTGATCCGCGGTCGGCGCAAGCCGCTGCCGTCGCGGCGCGGGGCGGGGCTGTGTCAACGATCGCAACAGTGTCCGCCCAGAGCCAGCCACACGCGAAGGGGCACGTCGGCTACCTCGACGCCCTGGGCGCGCAGGTGCTGAGCGCGCGGGAGGCGTGGCTCGACATGAACGGGCCCGTGCGCTCCCTGCTGATCGCGGTCTTCGGGTGCGTGGCACAGCAGGGGCGGCTGCGGATCGTCGAACGGACGCGGACCGGGCTCGACCACGCCAAGGCCAAGGGCGTCAGGCTCGGGAGGCCGCCTGCCAGGATCGATCTCGACGCCGCCGTCCGGCTCCGCAACAACGGGATGAGCCTGCGTGACGTTGCCAGGAAGCTGCACGTCGGGAGCAGCACCCTGCACCGGGCGTTGCAGGCTGTCCCTGTATCGAGGGTATGAGGGACACGATCCCGGCAACACAGATCCGGCCACTTGCACCCCGCCCACGGAGACACCCTATTTGGGACAGGCCCAAGAGCCCGCCCGCAGCCGGGCACCTGTCACGAGCGGGGGCTCGGCTTGCCCTTGCTCGATGGGTCGCGCAGCTATCCCATGATGTCAGCCTCAGTAATCACTTTCGCACTTCGGAACGCTTTGGCTGCCAGCGCGACTCTCTGTGCCGGTCCTCCCACGGAAGTTGGGAGACCATGAACCGCGACCGGGTTCTCGGGAGCCGCGATCAGGTGATATGGCCCGCCAAGTGGATCTGAATCGTAGGCAAACACGCCTCGTTCGGCCATTAGCTTCCACGTGTTCGCCAGTCCAGGCGAAAGCTCCCGAGAGCACAATGCTTGAGTGGTTGGAGGCAATGCGAGAAGTGTCGCGATGGCCGAATCGAACGAATCAATGTCCTGAAGGAACGCTTCAGGGGCGTATCCGCCGCCCGCCGTGCTGAAGAAGCCCACATGGCCCTCTGCATCGACGGCCAGCCAATCGTACTCCATTCCTTGGATATCGTTCATCGTCGTCACTTTGGCACCTGGTCCGACTTGAATTTCGCGGTTGGCGGGAAGGCGCTCCGGCCGTAAGTGGACTCGCAGTTCGGGCACACTGGAACGGTCTCTCCCGTTCGGGGACGAACTGCCTCCGTGAACCTCGTATCCCCTGGATGACCGAGGTTCGCGTCGCAGACCCCTTCCGCACAACCGAGCCCACGTCCTCGGCTTGCTCCGGCGGTGACCTGCCCTGTGGATTCCGAGTAAGCGCCCACCACCGTTGCTGGCGGATGTCTCTGTCCAGCGACATCGGCCGCGAGCGCGTCACGAGCCGCCACGGCTTCTGCACTCAGGTCTCTTGAAGCTGGCTGTCCCTTCGACCCACCCGTGAACAGAGACGCAACCCCAATCCAAGACGCTGCCGCTCCGGCGAATCGTTGGATCCCCTCAAGGGTGTCCAGCACCTTCTGCCCAGTGTCTGTTTGCTGCGACGCACGTGCCCAATACTGACCTGCCTCGAAAGCGTCCGCTGGGGCGCTGAGGACGCCACGCCCTGCTTGCTCAAGCCCGGCAGCAGGGCCAAGGTAGCCGGTCCGTGGACCACATTCTTGCGCAGATTCCCCTGGGATCTACGGTGGTCCCATCATGGCGAGACGAAGCAAGACCGGGGTCCCGGAGATCGAGGCAGGCACGGCGGGCGTGACCGGGCGCGTGCTGGAGTTGGCAGTGGGGGTGGCTGCCGAGGCTGGAGAGTCAGCGGCGCCGCGGAAGCGGACTCGCAAGACCGCCGTGACGAAGCGCGCCGGGACCGCAGAGACGCAGGACGCCGGGGAGAAGCCGTCGCGGCCGCGGAGAAGCCGGTCACGGGCGGTCTGTGCGGTAGGTGAGACGGGAGCCGGCGACGAGCGCCAGGTCGATGTACTTCAGGCGCCCTTCGGCGATGAGACGTTGCCGGGTCTCGACCCAGTGCTTGGGGCTCAGCTCGAGGATCCGGGAACGAGGCCAGGACGGTGCGACCGTGAGGATCTCCTGCAGGTAGAACTCGGGGTCGAGTCCGTGCAGTTCGCAGGACGTGATGAGCGAGGAGATGGCGCAGGAGCGCTGGGCGTGGTCGTCGCTGCCGTGGGAGAGCCAGTTGACACGTCCCTTGACGATCTTTCGCAACGCCCTCTCGGACGCGTTGTTATGGATAGGAATCTCCCCGTTGGACAGGAACTCGCGCAGCGCGAGCTCCTGGTTGACCAGGTAGACAGCGCCGGCACGGACGAAAGAGCCTTCGGCGGCGAGGGACTTCTGAGCCTTGGCCCATGGGAAGAGTTGCTCGACCAAGGGGGCCGACTCCTGCTTGCGGACGAGGAGTCGTTGCTCGGGGCTGCAAAGGGCGACCCGCTGCTCGATACGGAAGAGCGACTGGATGAGCTGCAGTGCGAAAGCTGCAGGCTGTCCCTCTCCGGCGGCCAGGGCTTTGACCAGGGGCTTGCGCGCGTGGCTCCAACATCCGGCCTCGCGATTCTTGCCGGGGCCGAAGAGCACGTTGTGATTGGCGCTGGCGTCGGCGACGATGGTCGCCTGGTAGCCGCCGAACAGCTCGTCGACGGTGTCGCCGTTGTACTTGGGAGCGAAGCGGAACAGGACGCTGTCGCCCGGCGCAACCAGGACGAAGACGTAGCCGTAGCGAAGCTGTTTCTTGTCGCGGATTGCGGTGCCTGTGGCATCCATTCCGAACCACGATCGTGTCAGCGCGTCGTTCCACATGGCGCCGGAGATCTGCAGGGCGATGGCGCCGCATTCGTATTGCCACCGCGCCATGTTGGCCCGGGCGATCGGAAAGCCCTGCCTGTCGGCCTCGATCTGCTGGCGATAGTAGGGGGTGTGGTAGTCGAGCTTGTGCACCAGCAGTCGCGCCAGCAGGCTCGGGTCGGCCAGACACCGGTCGATCGGCCGCTCGTGCATCGGAGCGATCAGCACCTGAGCGTCGCACGACGAGTCGTCCGAGGTCTGCGGCGTGTAGCACACGATGGCGCCGTCGATGAACGGATTGGCCTTGAACGCGGTGTTCTGCGGAACGGAAGCGACCTCGTGCTCGCGCACGAACACCGCACCGTCGGGATCGCCGGGACGCAGCGACGACTCTTCCGCAGTCGAGGAGTCATGGGTGTTCCCCCCGTCCGGGCCGGGCCCGGTGCGCGGCACGAACTTGGCCCGACGGTGAACGATCTCGACAGGGCCGCCGCGACGCCACCCGATCGTGCGGGAGTCTTCCTCGCCCAGGCGCTCGAAGTTCTCGAGTCCCTTCTCGAGGACGTCGCGCGGAACGGTCTCGACGATGACCTGCGGGATGACGCCGATCCGACGACGGCCGTGACGGTCTCGCTTCTTGGTCGGTTGGGTGTCGGAGTCAGAACCGGGAGGTGGCGGCTGCGCCGGGGGCTCGGCACCGACCCGTGCTGACGAGCAGGCCTCCGCATCGCCTTGATCCGGCTCCGGACCGGCTGGATCGGACGGAGCCGCGGTAGCCGCCGGTGTGAGCGCGAGCTTGAGCTGGTCTGGCGATACTCGCTCGGAGACGTGGCGCCGGAACCGGATCTCGAGCCTGCGAATCGTGAGCTGCAACTGCTCGTTGTCCGCGCGAAGCAACTCGACCGTGCGCTGCAACTCGACGGCCCTGCGCTCGACAGACTCCAGCTCGCCGAGCCGGGTCTCGAGCTTCTGCGTCTGATGTAGCAGTTGGTGCAGCGCTGCCGTGAGGGTGTCTCGCTCCGGGATCTGTCGCCCCTCGAGGTAGCCGAGAACGACCGCCGCGCCGTGGGTGGCGTCGGACGCGATAGCTTCGCCTGCAGCCTCAGGCTGCGGAGACTTGGTGTCGTGGTGCTGGGCGCGTCGGCTCAAGGCGCGCACACGAATAACCACGCATGTGCGACTGGAAAGAGCCGACGCTCGACTATTATCGACGTTGCTGCAGATTCTTCAGTGGATGATCTGCGGCCCTGCTCCCGGCGTTCCGATCGGAAGTCCCGCCAGCAGCCGCGCGAAGTCCTCGGTCGTGATCTGCAGCGTCGAGCCGTAGGACTCTTCGACCTGCGGCACGACGAAGGTGCCCTTCGAAAGGCGTTTGAACAGCAACGTGTAGCCGTTGCGGTCCCACCACAGTGCCTTGAGTCGATTGCGGCGACGATTCACGAACAGGAACAACGCACCGCTCGCCGGATCGAGGCGCAAGACTTGCCGTGTCACAGCCGCGAGCCGGTCGAAGGAGCCTCGCAAGTCCATCGGTCCCGCCGCGAGGAACACCGCGACGCCCGAAGGGCTCATCGCGGCCTCCGCAGCGCATCGATCGCCTCGACCAGGTCCCGGCCTCCGATGCCCGTCACCCCGAGCCTCGTGCCGTCGGGGAACACGACATCGAGCCTGGCCGCACCGGCTGCGTCCTGACCGGAGCGGACCACCACCGGCAACAAGGAGACCTCGTTCTCGCGAACGGGCGGTGTCGTTCCAGCCCCGCCGCGCATCTGGGCGTTGTTGATCCAGTTTCGCATCGTCACGTCATTGAGCCCGATCTCCGCCGCAATCTGGGCGAAGGAAGCGCCCTCGGCGCGACGATCTCGCGCATACTCGACCGCGAGTCGGCGTGCCTCAGCCGGGTAGTTCACCTGCTTGCTTCGACCACGATTCTTCGCCAACTCCGCACGCAACTCCGCCGCTCTCATCGCCGACATCATCGCCTCCTGTGCAGCACGCGAGGGCTCACCCTCTCGCGGTGCAGGACAGCTTGGCCATCGCATCATGTCGCGTCCAGAACGCGGATCGCGGACCGGCTACGCACCAGCTTCATCTCCGAAGCCAGGGGCCTCCAGCCAGCTGGCAAGATCTCTTCGATTGCGTTCCAGTCCAGGTTCGTGGTCGTCGCGTCGCCTTCCATGCCCACCGATTGCAGCGGCCACGCCGGCTGGGCCAACCCTTCGGTTAACGCCTATGGGGGGGGTGGGCTGTGGCACGCTGCAGCCCGCTTCCTCACTCTGGCATCGCTCAAGTCTCACCAAAGGGGGGGCGCCCCTCAACAACGTTCGAGAATGCCGTCAGCATCTCGGACAGATTCCGTGGGCCTCCGCGACACCTGAACACCCGGTCTTTGACTTCGATGTGAAGCCAATCGTGCTCGCCGCGCTCGACGGTTTGGAGCGCCAATGAGACCCCGGCCAAGTCCGTTTCGTCTAGATCGATATCGATACTCCATCCCGGGTTGTCGAGGGTACAAATCCT
>JAKLDZ010000292.1:6099-7678 GCA_022703255.1 Myxococcota bacterium
AATGAGACCCCGGCCAAGTCCGTTTCGTCTAGATCGATATCGATACTCCATCCCGGGTTGTCGAGGGTACAAATCCTTATTCCGTGTTGGTGCTCCCAGTCGCCGTCACATTGCGACAAGTACCAGCCTTCCAGGAATGCAATTCCGGTCGCGTTCGTCGAGTGCTTCTCGTTCATTGTCTGGGTACCTCGTCTGGCGTGGCTGGGCGGACGCCGCCGGGAGTTCCCTTTTCGTGAGTGTGCGGCGTGGGCACGTCCTTGCCGGTTGCCTTGTTGTAGTCGGCGGCTCCTTCAACGTCAGTTCTTTTGACTTGATCGTACCCGCTCGGGTTCTTGGGGTTCGATTTCCACTCGGCGTGACTCGTTACCTTGCCCTGTGGGTCGGTCTTGAACGTGCTGTGTGGCCCTTCCGCAGCGGGGTCGGGGCCGAGTTTCGTGCCCCCGCGACCGACGCCGCCCGTCGGCGCGGGAGTGGGGGCCGCACGTGCTGCCCCGGTCTTTGGTTGCGCAAGGGTCGTCGCTGGTGATTCCCCCGGAGCGACGGATGGCTTCACCGTGCCCGCCTTCCCCATCACGCCTCGAACGCCGCCGTACAGCGCGCCTACCGCACCCGCGATCGTGGCAGAAGGCGCGAACGCCTTCTTGCCTGCTTCATAGTCGTTCCGCGCCGTCGCAGCGTCCTTGATCTGTCCTGGAACATCCACGATCGACTTGGCTGTGCCGACAACGGACTTCGCGGCAAAGACCGCCGGGTGAGCCTGGACCAAGTGAGATGCTGTGCCCGACAGGTCACCTCCCGCGGCGGCCTGAACGGCCCGCACGACCTGTCCGGTGGGGTGCTCCTGCGCGGCCCACCGTACCGTGCCCTTGACTGCCTCAACTCCCCCAGCGGCCAATCCTCTCATATACTCTGCGATATCCAACCCCACCGGATCCACCGCCACAAGCAGCTTGCCGTGCACATACGCATACAGGTTCAAATCCGCCTTCCCCGGCGCATGCACCGCCAACGGGTCGGCGCTGATCCAGCGGTTCAGGGAAGGATTCAGGTACCGGGCTCCGAAGTAGATCAGCCCGACCTCGATGTCGTCCTCCTTGCCCGTGAATCGGTAGTCCTCGCGGAACGCATCCCACCGCTCCGGGCGATAGTGGCTCTCCGCCGCGCCATACGCGTACGCTGCGCTGCGCTCCACCAGCTCCCCGGTCGCCCGGTCCAGCACCACCGAGGTCGATCCAAGGTGGTCGCCGAGCTCCAGGAAGATGCGACGGCGCTCCGTCTGGAAGTCCGCCGCGTCGGTGTAGGTCACCCGCGCCAGACGCACCCCGTGCCCGAACAGATACGGCACCTCGGTCGTGTCGTCGACCGTGTATCCGGCCCCGCCGAGCTCCGTGGATCGCAACTCGAGCGATCCGAAAACATAGATTGAATGACGCGCCCCCGCGCTCTTCCTCACGCGCTGGTCCGAGGCGTCGTAGGCATAGGTGAGCTCCGCCGCCAACGCGCCGCCGTCCTTGCGCGCGGCCCGGGTCAGACGCCCCACCTCGTCCCATTCGTAGTCGTACTGCTGCGGCACCACGCC
>JAKLDZ010000293.1 GCA_022703255.1 Myxococcota bacterium
AGCACCGCCCAGAACGTCTCTCTACTTTTTCTTTTTCTTGTCCTGTTTATCCTGTTCACCGGGCTTCTCTTCTATAAATTTATAGGTTTTTGCCGTGCAGGACGCCTGGAGAATGTTCCTCCCGTCCACTTCCTGCGGCTTTTCGAGCAGCACGGCATCGAGGTCGAGAAGCAAGTCCCGGTTGCGCCCGACGAGGGTGGGCAGCCGATCAGCGTGGCGGACTTCGTGGTGAAGGGGACGAAGAGGGCCATCTACGTCGATGGGGCGGCGTTCCATACGGGGAAGCGGATGCGGAGGGACAAGGCGATACGGGAGAAGCTGCGGGCGGGGTCGATGGGGTGGAGGGTGGTGGAGGTCACGGCGAAGGACCTGAAGACTCCTCACGCCGTCATCGCTGGGACAGGGACCTGAGCGGCCGATGCTGACCACCCCCTTCCTCACCGACCTGGACTCCCGCGCTGAAGTGAAGGGATCTCGGGATCCTCTCGGCGCACAGGCGATCTGGACCCGGTTCGGGCGCCACGTCGTGGGCAACCTCACAACGGTGAGCACGTCGATCCGAGACTTCACGACGACCGTCCTCGGCTACTACCTCGCAGAGCGGGTGGCTGACAAGGTCGGCCCCGGGACCGAGCTGGCGACCTTCATGAAGTGGGAACAGCTCGCGGCCTACGCCCGCATTGGCGTCATCGGGGAGCGAACTGTCCGCGGGGTCGATCGCGTTCGATCCAGGCTGAACGCGGGGGGCCGATTGACGCTGTCGCCTGACGGGTCGCACCAGATCCTCGGCAACCAGAAGATCTACGGCCTGTGGGGCCTGTACACGGTGCCCTCCCGCGCATCCGGACTGCTCGACGGCGATCCTCCCCGGGTAACGCCTCCCGCCCGCGACCTCATTGAGAGCCTCTACCTGCCCGCCCTCGGTGAGTTCGGGACCAGAGGAGCGCTGCGCCTCGTGGAGAGCCTTTCGCAGTCCTCGATCCGCGTCGACCCCCAGGGCGCCGACGCGAAGCTACTCAAGGCCGTCGCCCGCGTGATGGCCCCCAAGCTCCTGCCGGCCGAGCGCGACGCGTACCGCCGCCACCTCCTCGAGGGGGGTCCGAACGACCGGACGGAGGGGAGGCAACGCCAACTCGCTTCGTTGCTCACTGAGTTGCAGTCGCCCGAGGGATGGACTCCCTCGTACGTGCTCGGGCTCGCCAAGGCAGCTCACAGACGTGGGGAGGCCTGGCATCCCCTCGCCCATCGCCTGGACCGGATTCGGGTCTGCGAGGCACTGCTGGCTCCCATGGCGAGGCTTTTCAGCTGGTTGCTCGGATTGGACGGTAAGTCGATCAAGGCGATCGGCAAAGACATCCGCCAGGCATGGGGTTCGTCGGTGGCGACGATCGACCTGGCCAGCACGCGCGAGATCGCCGCGGAACTCGGGGCAGAGAACGTCGAGTACCGCGACCGCTGGCTCGCGATCGCGGAGCTCGCCGCCACGGGACGATACGAAGATCTGCTACGGCGGCTCATCGACCAGAACCGTGCCGTGATGGCCGCGCGCGGCGGTGCTCCTTGGGTCGAGGTGCAAGAGAACCGGATTTCGGTGAAGTTCCGTGAGGAGAGCGGGTGGCTCCCGAAGGGCGACGAGCTGCCCAGCCTTTGGCGGCATTCGTACTTCCTCGACTCGCTGCGGATCCATGCCCTTGCGCTGGAGGTCGTCTGACGTGCCGGACATCCCGCGTGCCGTCCTGTCCGAGCACTTCCAGGAGCGAATGGAGGGCAAGCGCCTTCGTGCCGCGGTCTTCCTCACGTACCAGTTCGACCCCGGCTTCTTCGAGCAGGAAGTGCTGCCAGTCTTGTTCGATATCGCTGTGAGCCACGCAGTCGCCATCCGACTCGTGCAGCTCGAGGATGCCATCCGGAGCATGCCAGGACAGATCGCCGTGTACTACGATGCCCACGGCCTCGTCTCCGGCGACGCCGGCTCGTCGCGGCTGGACATTCGGCGCATTCCCATCCGACACAAGACCGGGATCTTCCACCCGAAGAACGTACTTCTGCTGGTGGAAGATGCAGAGGCGGACGACGAGGGGAACCGCCCGCAGAGCCTTTTGGTGGCCTCGATGTCGGCGAACCTCACGCGATCCGGATGGTGGGAGAACGTCGAGGTCTGCCATGTGGAAGAGCTCGCCTCTGGCGACAAGACACGACTGCGCGACGACATCCTCAGCTTGCTCCGCCTGGTCCGGCAGAAGTCGCCTGCGGCCACCGACCACGCAGCGCTCGAAGCGATCGCGCGCTTCGTCTCATCCACGGACCAGCGCACGCATAGGTCGACGGAGGGCGGCCTGCACACCCATCTCTACGCGGGGACGTCGTCGTTCCCCGACTTCCTGGAAGAGGTCGCGGGGAGCCGCTTGCGCGGCATGCATCTCGAGATCATCTCGCCCTACTTCGATGCCGCCAGTGAATCCAGGCCGCTGCAGGAGTTGCTCGATCGCTTCCAGCCCAAGGAGACGCGGGTCCTTCTTCCCCGATCCGCGACGGACGAAGTGACCTGCTCCCCGCAGCTATTCGACGCCATCGCGGCTATCTCTGGGGTGAGCTGGGGACGATTGCCCAAGGACGTTCTGCAGCTCGGCAGGTCGGAGGATGCTGGCAAGCGGTTCGTACATGCGAAGGTGTACCGGTTCTTCTCGCAGAGCCCGAAGCGCGAGTACGTGTTCGTCGGCTCGGTCAATATGACTTCCGCCGCGCACCAGAACGGCGGCAACGTCGAAACCGGATTCCTCGTCGAGGTAGAGCCGCAGCGGCGGCCGGAGTTCTGGCTCGACAGCGACGCGCGTGAGCGCCCCCAGTTCACCTCCGAGCCGGACAGCGAAGCGGCGACTGCCACCGGCACCAGATTACTCCTCAAGTATCACTGGGACTCTTCGATAGCCGAGGCCTGGTGGGATCACACAGCGGAATCGCCGATTCTGCGCATCGAGGCACGGGGAAGGGTCGTCGGGAACGTCGGGCCACTGCCTCCGCGGGGTTGGGTTCAACTGGATCCCGCGTTCGCTACGGCGCTGGCAGACGTACTGCGAGAGACTTCCTTCATCCTGGTTCACGGAGAGGCCGACGAACCGGCGACTGGCCTGGTGCAGGAAGAAGGGATGTCCCACAAGCCGTCTCTGCTGTTTCACCTCTCCGTGGCCGACATCCTGAGATACTGGTCGCTGTTGACGGCGGAGCAACGCGTCGCCTTCCTGGAGGCACACGCACCCGAGGTCGCGCTGACACAGCAGGGCGCCGACCTCGTCGCCACGGTGGCGGTCAAGTTCGCCAACGATACGCTCTTCGACAGGTTCGCCGGTGTCTTCCACGCCTTTGCCTGCCTGGAACGATGCGTGGATGAAGCCCTCGGCCAAGCCGGCAACGAGAAGGAAGCCGTGTACCGGTTGTTCGGCAAGAAGTACGACTCCCTGGGGAGCCTTCTCGACCGCGTGCTGAAGGAAGAAGGCGCGGGAGATGACGTCGATCGCTACGTCATGATGCTTTGCGCCAGGCAGGTGCGGAGAGAGTCCGAGAAGCGCTGGCCCGAGTTCTGGGCCGATCACCGCGACGATGCCCGGGAGCTGGATCAACTTCTCGAGCAGACCTCCGCGATCCGGGCCCGGATCGAAGCAGGGCAGACCGGCGACATGGCGGGATTCCTCGACTGGTTCGAACGATGGTTCCTCAGCCGGGCGAAGGCCGTCGCCGAGGAGGACGCATGATCGACACCAAGGTCGCCTCGCGCCTCCTGGACTTCGGCAGCAGGATGGGACAGGGCCGACGAGCCGACGAGCAGCTCGAAGGGGCGGTCGCGCTCTACAACATCCTGCGGCAGAACCGCATCGCCTACCTCGCAGACGAAGTCGGGATGGGGAAGACCTACGTGGCATTGGGCGTGATGGCGCTCTTCCGCCACTTCAATCCCGGATTCCGGGTCATGGTGATCGCCCCGAGGGAGAACATCCAGGGCAAGTGGATCAAGGAGCTCCGCAACTTCGTTGCGTACAACGTGCGGTTCCCGGACCTTCACGTGAAGGCGGTCGATGGCCGGCCGGCCCGCCCGCAGGTCAGCTGCGGCAATCTGCTGGAGCTCGTTCGGGAAGCCACGACCGATCCCAACAGGGACTTCTTCTTGCGGCTCACGAGCTTCAGTCTGCCGCTCGCAGGCAAGGACACTGTGGATAGGGAAGCGGGCCGTCGCCTGCGTGACGGCGTGAAGCGCTGCGTTCCCTGGATCCCCGAAGAAGTCTTCGATCTCCGGAACAAGCAGGCCTTCAA
This sequence comes from Myxococcota bacterium, assembly GCA_022703255.1. GTDB lineage: Bacteria > Myxococcota_A > Polyangia > Polyangiales > Polyangiaceae > JACRCQ01. The sequence continues at coordinate 4,306 of JAKLDZ010000293.1, forward strand.
GGACAACATCGCCCGTGCGATCTGCTGCGCGCTGCCGGTGTTCGACCTGGTCATCGTCGATGAAGCGCACAACCTCAAGCACGGCTTCGCGGAGGGCTCCTCGGCTCGGAACCGCGTGCTCAGCCTGGCGTTCGGCCACCCCGACGGAGCCGCGTCGCCGAAGCTCTTCCCGGGATACGGTCCGCGGGCGAGACACGTGCTGTGCCTTTCGGCGACGCCCATCGAAGAAACCTACACCCATCTATTCAACCAGTTGTTCGTATTCGGGAAGGCGGATGGGTTCGAGGACCTGCGGAGGCACGATCTCGACGAAGACCAGAAGAAGGCCACCGCCGCTCGATGCCTCCTCCGGCGGGTCACGGCGATGCGGGTCGGCGACGATGAGTTGACGAAGAACCTCTACAGGCGGGAATGGCGGCAAGGCGGCGTCACCAGCCACGATGAACCCATCAAGGTAGATGACCCGCGGCAGCGCCTCGTCGTCGCTCTCGTGCAGAAGAAGGTCAGCGAGCTTCTGAGCCACGAGCGGTTCAATGCCTCGTTCCAGATTGGCATGCTGGCGTCGTTCGAGAGCTTCCTCGAAACCTCGAAGTTGAAGCGCGACGTGTCGGACGAACAGCCCGTCTTCGATGACGCAGACCAGACTGACGATGACGCCGAGCGGGAAGGCATCGACGTTCGCGACGTGAATCGGATCGCGAAGAGCTATCGGAAGAGGTTCGACCACGAGCTGCCGCACCCCAAGATGGACGCGCTGGTGTCGGCCCTGGCGGGTGCCTGGGAGCACGGCACGAAGTCCCTGGTATTCGTACGTCGCGTGGCATCGGTGAGAGAGCTGAAGCGCAAGCTCGACGAGCGCTACGACCGGTGGCTGGTGAATAGGCTTCGTACCGAGCTGCCAGAAGCAGTCCAGGTGCGATTCGAGAAGGCTCTCATGGAGTACGAGGCAGTCCGGCTCTCCACCACGGTCGCCGCGATCGGCGCGCAAGGGGCGGACGATGCGAGCGGAGAGGAGGAACAAGACAAGGACCGTGGAGGCAACGACACGTTCTTCGCCTGGTTCTTCCGAGGAGAGGGCCCGAAGGGAATCATCAGCGGCGCGAACGTCCAGCAGCGATTCATCCAGCGAGGAGCCGCCTACGCGACTTTCTTCGAGGACAACTACGTGGCCGACGTCCTGAGATGCGATCCGGCGCGCGTCGAGGAGACGCTGGTGAAGGTCGTCGGTGGGACGACCGCAACGGTCCGCGAGCGCCTACGCCGACGGTCCACAAAATTCCTCAGCGGCAAGGCGCTCAAGCACGCGCGAGCCGACCGGTTCGAGGCCGTGCAGGCGGCGGCGGTCGAGTGGATCAAGGAGGTCCCAGGACCCTTCCAGGAGGCGGCGCGAATCGTCTGGCACGAGCGGTTCGAAACATCGGTGTGCCGGCCTGCAGCGACAGACGCCCCCGACATCGGGGACTGGCTGCAACTGCGCACCTTCTTCACGGAGCTGCGCCAGCGCCCCGAACTTCGGACGAGGGTCTGGCCAGAGCCACCGGGTAGCGCCCACCGCGAAGCGTTCCGCGAGCGCCAGCTTCGGAGCCAGCTTCTCGCCGCCGCAGCTCGCCTGGGGCACTCGTTCATTGACCTCTACGTGATGACCATTCGGCGCTTGGGAAGGCTGGATCTGCGCGCGCAGGAAGCCGACAAGGAAGGCGCCGATGCCGAGACGGACCGAATCCACGAGTATCTCGATCTGCTGGAAGGGCAGATGCGGGCGCCGCGGACCGACCGCCCATGGTGCGCGTTCGACGAGCTGAGCGAGGTCGCTGACAACTTCGACCTCATTCTCGACGTGAACGCCCCCGAAGCCAGGAACCAGAAGCTCAGCGAGACCGCCCGCGCGTTCGGGAGCTTGATGCGGCAGCAGCAACCCGTGGGCGGCATGTCGGGGCAGGTCAACCAGACGATGGTCCGCCAGTTCAGGATGCCGGGGTATCCGCTGGTCCTCATCACCACGGACCTGCTCCAGGAGGGCGAAGACCTGCACACGTTCTGCTCAGCCGTGCACCACTACGGCATCTCGTGGACTCCGTCGTCGATGGAGCAGCGGATCGGACGCATCGACCGCGTGCGTTCGCATACGGACAGGCGTCTTGCCACGTTGACACGCCCGGTCGAGGGCGCGGACATGCTGCAGGTGTACTACCCTCACCTCGAAGACACGGTCGAGGTGCTGCAGGTCCAGCGGGTGCTGGAACGGATGAACGTGTTCCTGCGCCTGATGCACGAGGGGCTGACGACCGCCCCCGGCGAGGAGAGGCGGGTCGACGTGGGCAGGGAGCTGGTCCGCGGCAAGCGTGTCGTGCCGCAGATACGAGAGCGGCTCCAGAGCGCGTTCCCGGTGCGGCCCGAGCTGCTGGAGGGAACGGTGGAACGACTCGCGGTCGAGCCGGAGGCTGCCGCAAGCCTCGCCTCCCGCTTCGCCAGGCTTCGCGAGAGCGGGCTTCCCGGACTGGAAGTCGCCTGGGAGAGCGAGGCCCCCGCCTGCACGCTCTTCGGCACGGTGCAGCTCAACCCACGCTCCCAGCCGTTCTCCCTGGTCCTGCAGACGCTCGGCAGCCGCCCGCTGGTCCGCTGCATCAGCCCCGTGGGGTTGGTCGACGTCCAGACGGCAGAGGATGAGATCCGCGAGATCGCGGCCAAGCGAGGCGTGCGGGTGGGGCTCATGCGCACCGTCGAAAAGCAGACCTACAATCTCACCGTCGAGGGCGATGTCCTCCTGGGCGCGGCTGCCGACGCGGACGCTGTGCGGGTCGCGTGGCTCGTCCGGAAGGTGGTCGAAGACGCCGACGCTCTCGAGCTCGCGCTCCTGCCCGGTCACGATGAACCCCTCGGGGCGTTCCGGAAGGGCCTGGAAGGCGAGGTGACCGATGGCGACTGAGTGGAGACGCTTCTGGAAGCCGAGGGACCTCGCGGTGGACGGGGGGGAGATCACCGTCCAGCTCGCCGAGGGCCGCCACCACATGATCTCGGTTCAGGAGACCGACGACTCTTTTCGACTCATGGGCATCGTCACCCGCCAGGCGGCGACGGCGGCGATCCCGAACCTGCTGCCGATCATCTGGGAGAAGAACCGCGCCCTGCAGCTCGTCGGCTTCCGAGTCGACCGACGGGGGCGTCTCGTTGGCGAGGTGCTGGTCCCGCGGGCCGGGATCGATGCCGATGAGTTCCAGCAGTGCGTGCGCACGCTGGCCGCGGCCGATGCGTCGCTGGCCGGCGCGGCGCAGGTGGTGTGGGCGGTCAAGCCGCAGGTCTTTCCGGAAGCGGCCGCGGCCTGCGGCAAGCAGCTGGCGCCCGC
>JAKLDZ010000294.1 GCA_022703255.1 Myxococcota bacterium
CCGTGCAGGGGGAAGCGCCCATGCCATTCGAGCCGAAGTTCGCAACCATCGTCGACCTGTTCGAAGAGAGCGTGGCGGCGTATGCGGAGCGCGAGCTGTTCGGCACGAAGGTAGAGGGCGTCTGGCAGTGGCAGACCTTCGCGCAGATCAAGGCGAAGGTGGATGCGTTCCGCGCGGGGTTGAAGCACCTGGGGGTGGAGCGCGGGGATCGGGTCGCGGTGATCTCGAACAACCGCGTGGAGTGGGCGATCGCTTGTTTCGCTGCGCTGGGCCTCGGCGCCGAGTTCGTACCGATGTACGAGGCGCAGCTCGACAAGGACTGGGAGTTCATCCTGAACGACGCGGGGGTGAAGGTCCTGGTCGGATCGACGGAAGCGATCTACGCGCGCACGAAGGAGCTGCCTGCGCGGGTGCCGTCGCTGCGACACGTGCTGTCGATGGATGCGCCGTCGGACCAACCGCACGCGTTCGAGCACGTCCTGCAGGTGGGTGAGTCCGTGCCGGTCGAGACGATCCGCCCGGCGCCGTCGGACGTGGCGTATCTGATCTACACCTCCGGGACGACGGGGCAGCCCAAGGGCGTGATGCTCACGCACCGGAACATCGCGTCGAACGTGTCGGCGATCCACGAGGTGTTCGACGTGAGCCCCGAGGACAGGAGCCTGTCGTTCCTTCCGTGGGCGCATGCGTTCGGGCTCACGTGCGAGCTTCACACGCTGCTGTCGAAGGGAGCGTCGATCGGGATCAACTCCGCGGTGGACAAGCTGATCGCGGAGCTGGCGGAGGTGCGTCCGACGATCCTGATCAGCGTGCCGCGCATCTTCAATCGGATCTACGACGGCGTGCGGAGCCAGATGACTTCGAAGCCGAAGATGATCCGCAACCTGTTCGAGGCGGGGCTGCGGGCGGCGAAGCGGAGGCGCGACGGGTTGTCGTTGACGGTTGCGCAGAGGATGACGCTGACCACGGCGGACGCGCTGGTCTTCTCGAAGATCCGGGCGAAGTTTGGGGGGCGGTTGCGCTACGCGATTTCGGGCGGTGCCGCGCTGGCGCGGGAGGTGGGGGAGTTCATCGACAGTCTTGGGATCACGGTCTACGAGGGCTACGGCCTGACGGAGACGAGCCCGGTGACGAACTGCAATTGTCCCGGGAATCGCCGGATCGGCAGCGTCGGCCCGGCGCTCCCCGGGGTGAGGGTCGAGATCGATCGATCGGGCACGCAGGATCGATTGCAGGGCGAGATCGTGGTCTACGGTCCCAACGTGATGAAGGGATACCATCAGCGGCCGCACGAGACGTCGGAGGTGCTGATGCCCGACGGTGGGTTCCGCACGGGGGACATGGGGTTCATCGACGACAACGGTTTCCTTGTGGTGACCGGGAGGATCAAGGAGCAGTACAAGCTCGAGAACGGCAAGTACGTGGTCCCCTCCCCGCTCGAGGAGACGTTGAAGCTGTCGCCGTTCGTGGCCAACGCGTACGTGCACGGGGACAACAAGCCCTACAACGTGGCGCTCATCGTGCCCGACCTGACGGAGCTCGAGCGTTGGGCGCGCAGCCAGTCGATCGAAACGTCGGATCCCGACGCATTGGTGTCGTTGCCCGAGGTGAAGGAGAAGGTCCGCGAGGAGCTCGCCCTGGTGAGCAGGGACTTCAAGAGCTACGAGCGTGTGCAGCGCTTCGCCTTGATCCTCGAGGACTTCACGACGGCGAACGGGATGCTGACGCCGTCGCTCAAGCTCAAGCGGCGCAAGGTGCTGGAGCGTTGGGGCAGGACGATCGAGGGGCTGTACGCCAACTGAGGCGGGGTCACTGTTCGGCGGGGACGACGAGGGAGACGCTCGAGCTCGAGTGCCCGTCGATGCGCTGCCAGCACTCGAGGGGGTCGCCTGCGGAAGCGGGGATGCGGAGCTCGTAGGCGCCATCGGCGTTGGCAGAGGTGACGCGGCCGACGTCGGTCTTGCGGTTGAAGCAGATCACGTCGGCGTGGGGTTCGGCGTCGTATTCCTTGCCGACGACGACGGCCTGACCGGAGGCGAGGTGGACCTCGGCCCAAGCGGGAGGGGGCAAGGGCAGCGTGGGGGAGTTGCAGCCGTTGAGGGACGCGCTTGCGAGCACGGCAACGACGGACAACCACCTGCGCCAGGGCGACTGCACGTTGGGATCTCCGGTGGGGGGCATGGGCGTGGTTTCGGCCCTTGTCCCTTGGGGATAGCACTTCCCGTGCCCCGAGAAAAACGCTTGTGGTGCGGTCCCTGAGCGGTTCCGGGTGACAACGGGATTGTCGAAAGAACAACCCAGTTGGCGCGTCCGGGGGCGTGCAGAACCGACCGCGTGAGCGGTGCGGGGCATCGCGTCCGAGGGCATCACAGGTCGCGGAGTGGCCACGGATCGTGGAAGGTGCTAACCGCCCGTGGCGTTGTCGAAGACGAGGTCGTCGGGTCGCATGCGTCTGGAAGTTCGCCATCTCCCCTGGCATCCGGTGCCCTGGGCGATCGCGCTGGGAGCAGCGTTTTCGGTAGGACGTTGCGCGCAGGTCGTGCGGGCGGAGACCCCTGCGGCCGCGCTCGTGCGCAGTCTGGAGGCGCAAGGGCTCGAGGCGCACGCGCAAGAGGTGGCCTGGATCAAGGCGCCTCGAACCTTCGGGACCGCGGTGGCCGTGGTGCGCGCATGGAAGCCCGGCGATGCCGCGGACATCTACATGGTCCGAATTCGCGTGACGCCTCGGGGAACGGTGCTCTCGTCGCCGGGGGTCTACAACCTGACGGCGACGCTCTCTGCGGACGAAGGAATCCCGAAGATTTCGGAGGGGAGAGCAGCCTTCGACGTGGGGCAACCGGGGGCGAGCACCGGGGTGCGGGTGCTCGACCTGCGCGGGGAGGCCGCGCTGCAGGGGCGCTGGACGATGCTCGGTCGCATGCAGAATGCGCTGACCAACCTGCAGCAGACGGGACAGCTCTCGGGGGTAGGCGACGCCTTCTGGTCGGTCGAGCCGCCATCGCGGCTGGAGCTCGATCACTCGGGAGGCGAGGTCCGGGTGAAGCTCGACGCGGGCGAGGTGCGTCTGCCTGCCGCGGGAGGCGATCCGCTCGACGCGACCGATCGGCTTCGATACCAGCGTGCGCCCAAGGCGCCGCCGGGCAATCTGGTGACCTGGGCCGTGGATCGCGTGCGCGCGTTCCCATGGTTCGGCGACGAGCGGATGCAGTGGTTGAAGGCGGTTGCGTTCAGCGGGAAGGACTGGCTGCAGCGTCGGCGTGCGCAGGTTCTGGGCGACGACTCTTCGGAGGACATCGCAGCGGATCTCGGAGAGATCGCGGCGAACAGCCCGCCCACGTCGTTCACGGACCCGCAGACGGGGTGGCCGCCCGCGCCCATGGAGCTGTGGATCACGAAGTACCCGGTGGAGGGCGAGGGGCAGTGGATCCCGCTCGACAAGGATCCGTACATCGCGACGAATCCAGGGGCGCCGCCTGCGTTCGTGACCTCTTTCATCCGCGCGGATCGCGAGCGGGCCTACACGCGCGTCTACGTGACGATGTGGGATCCCCGTCAGGTCCGCCTTCACATGATGGCGGGCACGGTGGAGCCGCGGGGTCCGTCGGGTGAAGCGGGGCCCGGGTTGATCCCGCGCACACCGGAGACGATGAAGCGCCTGGTCGCGGGCTTCAACGGCGGATTTCAGGCTTTTCACGGGGAGTTCGGGATGATGGCCGACGGGGTGGTGTACCTGCCTCCGAAGCCGTACGCATCGACGGTGTTCGCAATGAAGGACGGCTCGACCGGGTTCGGCACGTGGCCCAACTCGGAGGAGGTGCCGTCGGAGGTGTTGTCGTTTCGTCAGAACCTGACGGCGCTCATCCAGGACGGGAAGCACAACCCGTACGGGCGAACGTGGTGGGGCGGCACGCCGCCGGACTGGGAGGATCGCGTTCACAGCACGAGGACGGGGATCTGTCTCACGCAGGAGGGATTCGTCGCCTACTTCTACGGCAACGAGATCGACGCGGCTCCGCTCGCTCGAGCGATGCTCCAAGCCCGGTGCAAGTACGGGTTGCACCTCGACATGAACCCGGGTCACACCGGCCTGGAGTTCTACCGCGCGGCGCCCACCGCTTCGTTCCCTCCCTTGGGGCGTCCGATCCAGAAGGACTGGGAGGCCGAGGGGCAGGTCGATGGGATGCCGGGGTGGTCGTTCCGCGGGCGCAGGATGATCCGGCACATGGGGCTGATGAACTTCCCGCGCTACATCCAACGCGAGGCCCGGGACTTCATGTACCTGACGCTGCGTCCCGTGCTCCCGGGAGAGGACCTGGCGCCAGCGATCGAGCCGGCCGAGCCCGACGAAGGCAAGTGGCGGGTGAAGGGGTTGCCGCAACACGGGTTCCCCTATGCGTTGGCGGTGACGACCTGGCGGCCGGAGCCGTCGCGTCCGCAGACGAAGCTGATGATCCTCAAGCTCGATCCCGGGACGCTGAAGCCCTCGGAGTCCGCGGAGGCGGACCCGGCGAAGACGGTGGTGAGTCTCGGCAATGCGGTCGCGGAGGAGCGTCGTCCGAGTCTGTGGTGGGGAGACGACGGGGTGACGGTGGGGGTCGAGGCGCCCGGGGCTGGTTCGCGAGCGATCGTATCGGGGATGGATCTGGAATCACCGGAGGGAGCCGCAGCGGTCGCGGGGTTGGGGATCCAAGACGAGGACGGGATGCTCGTCTACGTCGAGGTGCAAGGGGAGAGGCGACGCGGGCAGGATGGCGGGTTGGTGAAGCAGGCGCTCGCGAAGCTGGGGTGTTCGACGGGTTTGCTGCTGGACAAGGCGTTGGGGCCGGCTTTTGGAGGAGAAGCGGTGCGGGGACCGGGAAGTGAGCGGGTGGTGCACCTGACGCGAGTGGATCGCGCCGCATCGCGCATCGTCTTTCCCGACACGCCGGTGGTGGGGGTGAAGGAGTGGTACCCGCTTCAGGCCAAGCGGGTCCGGTACTTCAAGAAGCCGGAGGCCCCATCCGCGTCGTCGGCGAAGGACGGGACGAGTGAAGCGCCGGCGGCTGCAACTCCGCAGTGAGGGAGGAAGTGTTGGAGGCGGCAAGCACTCGTTGACGGTGATCGGCTCAGCGCGGTAAAAGCCCTAGCGCATCGCCCCCCCCTGATCGTCTTCGGGAGCCCAGGTTGTGAGTCGTCCGCAGCCCTTCGGTCCGTACGACCTCATCGAACGTGTCAACGTCGGTGGGATGGCCGAGGTGTTCCGTGCGGTGCACCGCGAAACACGCCGTCGGGTGGCGCTCAAGAGGATCCTGCCGTCGGTGGCCGAGGACGACGAGTTCATCTCGATGTTCCGGGACGAGGCGACGATCGCGAGTCAGCTCGACCATCCGAACATCGCGAAGATCTACGACATCGGGCGAGTGGATGCGTCGTACTACATCGCGCTCGAGTACGTGGACGGCCGCGACATGCGGACGATCCAGGCGCACTCGTCGAGGATGCGGCAGTTGATGCCGTTGGAGTTCGTGCTCTACGTGACGACGAGCCTGTGCAAGGGGCTCGACTACGCGCATCACCGCAAGGATGCCCACGGAAAACCGATCGGGCTTGTCCATCGCGATGTGAGTCCGCAGAACGTGCTGGTGTCGTACGACGGCGAGGCGAAGCTCATCGACTTCGGGATAGCGAAGGCGGCGGGCAAGCTGGCGCGGACGCAGGTGGGGGCGATCAAGGGGAAGTTCGGGTACATGTCGCCGGAGCAGGTGCGCGGCCTGCCGGTGGATCTGCGCTCGGACGTCTTCTCGGTCGGGATCTGCCTGTGGGAGTTCCTGACGATGCGGAGGCTCTTCGACGGCGACAACGAAATTGTCGTGATGGAGAAGATCCGCAGCGCGGAGGTCCCGCCACCCTCGACGATCGTGTCATCGGTCCCGGTCGATCTGGATCGGATCGTGTTGCGTGCTCTAGCGAAGGACGCGGACGATCGGTACACTTCGACGGCGGATCTGCTAGCGGAGCTCAGCGCATTCGCGCACACCGAAGGAATCCCGCTGCAACGCGAGCGCGCTGCAGCGTACATGCGACAGAACTTCAGCGACGACGCGGCCCGGATGGCCGCACCCCGTGAGGAGGCCCACGCCATGGCGGATAACAAGGGCGGATCGGACCTGGACGTATTCGAGGGCCTGGCCCGAAAACCCCAGACGCGACCCGCGAACCCGCCCCCTTCCCTACCGTTGCCTGCGCCGGGAGCGCGCGCGAGCGGAGCGCCGCCTCCGCCTCCACCGGCGAGAGCGAAGACGTTGCTCGGCATGTCGCCGATGGTGCCGCCGCCGCCGGCGGGACCCGGTGCATCGCGAGTCCCGCCGCTTCCGAGTTCGCCGGGCCTCGCGGCACCGCCGCCTCCGATGCCTGCGCCGTTGCCCACTCCGGGGCTGCCTCCGCCTCCATCGGCTCCTGCAGCGACGCGCGCATCTGCGATGTTGCCTGCGGTGGCTCCTCCGCCGCCTCGCACGAGCGCGCCTCCTCCGGGATTGCCCTCGCGCAGCGGTGTGATGTCGGCCCCGGGTCCCCTGCCCGCTCCGACTCCGCCGCCGATGGCGGCTCCTCCGGTGACCGCTCCCGCTGCTGCCGCGCCTGCGACAGTGGACATGGATTGGGACGACGAGGACGAGAAGACCCACGTCTACGACAAGGACAACGAGCCTTCGGCCGGTCCTTCGAACAGGCCGATGCCTGCCGCGGGAACGCCTGCACCTCCGCCGTCGGCTGCTGCGGCCGCCGCGCTCATGGCGCGTTCGGGCAACGTCGCTGCCGCGATCCCGAGGCCGCCATCGATTCCGCCGGGCCCGGTGCCGAGCCAGGCGCCGACGGTCCCCGCGATGCGCGCCGCGATGGCCGCGCCGGCGGGGCAGCCTGCACCCGCGGAGCCCGCGACGGTGCCCATGCCTGCCAAGAGTGGCGGTGCGGGCAAGGTCATCGGCCTGCTGGTGGCAGTGATCGCCGCGCTCGCGGTGGTCGCAGGGGTTGCGTTCTTCGTGCTCCGGCCGACCAACGGCACCCTGAAGATCTACGTTGCGGGCGCGGGCGGCAAGGATGTCGAGAAGGTCGAGATCTTCGTCGACGGCCGCAAGGTCTGCGACTCATCGCCGTGCACGCTCGAGCTCAAGGAAGGGCGTCACGACGTGAAGGCGATTGCGGAGGGATACGAACGACCTGCGCCGCAGACGGTGGATGTGAAGTCGGGAGACCAGACGCCGTTCAAGATGGAGCTGAAGTCCTCGAGCGCGGGGTCGGGCTTCACGGTGGCAGGGTCGCAGGAAGGCGTGAAGCTGTCGGTGGACGGCAAGGAGATCGGCCCGCTTCCGCAGACGATCAAGGACTTGACTCCGGGAGAGCACAAGCTGCGCTTCGCGGGGAGCGAGCGGTACAAGCCCGAGGAGAAGACGATCAACGTCACGGCCGACAAGGTCGAGGATCTGGGCACGATCAAGCTCGCGGTGATCAAGGGCAAGGCGAACCTGCAGCTCGTCACGCGTGGCGCGCGGGTGATCCTCGTCGCGTCCAACGGCGAGAAGCGTCAGATCGAAGAGAAGATGTTCAAGGACGGCCTGCTGCCGATCGACATCGACACCACGAAGAGCTGGCAGTTGGAGGCGACGAA
>JAKLDZ010000295.1:0-2875 GCA_022703255.1 Myxococcota bacterium
CAGGAATCTTGCCCTTTCCACCGGCGTTCGGGTATCAGCGAGACAGTCCAACATGGCCCTACCTGCCATCAGCCCCCTCCCTCGCGTCCTGCGCCCCCGCCGCGCCGCACCCTCCGATGCCGTGCGCCCCACCCGGGCCGAGATCAACCTCGGGAACCTGCGCCACAACCTGCACGTGCTCCGACGCCGCGCCGGACTCGCACAGATGTTCGGCGTGCTCAAGGCCGATGCCTACGGGCACGGAGCCCCTGCGGTCGCTCGCACGCTGGAGCGAGCGGGCATCGACGGCATCTGCGTGGCGTTGCTCGAAGAGGGGATCGAGCTGCGCGAAGCCGGGATCAAGGCGCCGATCCTGGTGATGGGCGGCTACTACGGCGATGCGTGGTCGGAAGTGCTCGCCCGGAAGCTCACCCCGGTGGTCTACGAGCCCTCGCAGATCGAGGCCATCGCCCGGGAAATCCGCTTCTTCGAAGCGCCCCCCCTCGGCGTGCACCTCAAGGTCGACACCGGCATGGCCCGCCTCGGCGTGCGCGCCGATCGCGTCGAAGAGATGTTCAACGCTTTCGACGCATACCCGGAGGTCAAGCTCCAGGGGCTCATGACCCACTTCGCCAACGCCGACACCGGCGACATGGCGTTCACCGACGAGCAGTGCGCCCTCTTCGACGCGACCGTCGAGCTCGCCCGTCGCCGAGGCCACTCGCCCCTCGTGCGGCACGCGGCCAACAGCGCCGCTCTGCTGCGCGGCGAGCGCTATCGCTATGATCTCGTGCGCCCAGGGATCGCGCTGTTCGGTGTCGAGCCCTCCCCCGGGCTGTGCGACGGCCTGCGGCTCGCCATGCGCGTGCGCAGCGAGATCATCGCCCTGCGCGACGTCCCCGAAGAGTCGCCCGCAGGCTACGGCTCCACGTGGCGCGCCCCTCGCCCCGCACGCATCGCCACCATCCCGATGGGCTATGCCGACGGCCTCAACCGCAGCCTGTCCAACGTCGGACGCGTGCTCGTGCACGGGCGATCCTGCCCGATCGTCGGCAACGTCTCGATGGATCTGATCCAGGTCGACGTCACCGAGGTTCCCGGGGTCACGGTGCGCGACGAGGTCGTGCTGCTGGGAGCGCAGCAAGGACCGCTCGGCTCCGACGTCATCACGCCCGAAGAGATCGCCCGCGCGTCGGGCACCATTCCGTGGGAAGTGCTGACGGGCATCTCGCGGCGCGTGCCGCGTTTCTACCGCGAGCCCTGACGACGGGGACGTCGCCGCCCGCTCACCTGCTGCGCTGCCAGGCCTCGATGAGCGCCATCACCTCGGGCTCGGTCAGCGAGTGGTCCGCCTTCTTGGCCGCCAGCAGGATCGCGGACACGAGCTCCGGTTGGGCCTCGAGCTTCCGCTCGCGCAGCCAGTAGATCACGTTGGAGGCCCCGGACATGTACCCGATCTCGATCTCCTGCCTGCGCCCGAAGGCCGACGCCGGGATGCTCGAGTACACCAGGTCGGCGAGCCAGGACTGACCCTTGATCTGGGCCTTGACGATCGCCGACGCGTGCACTCCGCTCGCGGTGCGGAAGGCGTCGCGCCCCACCACCGGGTAATCCACCGGAATCGACCAGCCCAGCATGCGAGCGGCCGCGCGGCTGTACTCGGGCATCGCGCTCACGTCCTGCCCCTCGAGTTGCCCGGACAGCTTCAGGTTCACGAGGAGCTGCTCCATGGGCGTGTTGCCCACCCGCTCGCCGATCCCCAGCGCGGTGGCGTGTACCCGGTTCACGCCGCACCGCAGCGCCATCAGCGAGTTCGCAAGCGCCAGCCCCCGATCGTCGTGACCGTGGAAGTCGATCCCGACCGCACCCGCCCCCGCTTCGTCGAGCGTCTTGCGCGTGAACCGCACCAACGCCTCGATCCCGATCGGCGTGGCGTGCCCCACGGTGTCCGCCAGGCACACGCGCGTGGCCCCGTGCTCCACCGCGTTGCGGAAGAGCGCCGAGAGGACGTCGGGACGCGATCGCGTGGCATCCTCGGTCACGAACGTCGCCGGAAGCCCCGCACGCACCACCGCGTCGATCGCCTCCGCAGAACGACGGATCATCACCGGCAGCTCCCAGTCCTCGGTGAGCTGACGCACCGGGCTCGAGCCGATGAACACGTTGGTTTCGATCGAGAGGCCGAGGCGCTGCGAGATCTCGATGATCGGGGTCACGTCGGCCACGAGGGTCCTGCCCGCCGCAGCGGGACGAATGCGCATTCCCCTGTCCCGGATCGCACGGCAGATGCCGAGGACGTCGTCGAACGCGCGGGGCGACGCGCTCGGCAGCCCCGTGTTGACCACGTGGATTCCGAGGGCTTCCATCCGTCCGACCAGCTCGATCTTGTCGAGGAGGCAGGGGTCCTTGACCGACGGGTTCTGCAACCCGTCGCGGAGGGTCTCGTCGAGGATCTCGAACAGCGACGGCTCGGGTCGGGACCCGGGCTCGCGCGTGTTCCAGTCGTAGATCAAGTCGCCCCAGGCGAACTCGCCGGATGCCTGTCTGGCCATGCAGAGGCGAGTATACGGCTGTGCGGGGAGCGGCGGGAGGGGTACTCGCCCGGCAGGCGAGTACCCCGGGGGAGGCGGAAGACGACTACTGCACCACGACGTCGGCGTCGGTCTGCGGCAGGATCTCGCGGGCGTTCTTGAAGTAGTTTCCGAAGCCCTTGACCTCCTTGTAGGAGGTTCCGACGGTCACGAAGTTGGTGCCTGCCCAGATGTAGTTGCTCACGTTGACCTTCGAGCCCGACTGCTCGACCGCCACGCCGGTGCCCTCGGCCACGCCGGTGACGTTCTGCACGCGCACGCGGCACGACTCGTACGACTCGGCATCAGCGCCGATCAGTTGGGCT
>JAKLDZ010000295.1:2885-7628 GCA_022703255.1 Myxococcota bacterium
AACCGTCAGATCGAGCTCGACAGGCGCCGTGCCCGACGACAGCACCGTCACCGTCGCGTCCACGATCTCGGACAGGTCGTAGTAGATGCTGTACTTGCCCTCGATCTTCACGTGATCGCCCGCCTTCACCGTCGGCATCGTGCTGCCCGTGTGCACGTAGATGCAGTGCCACGGCCCAGTCGTCACGTCGGTCAGGTAGAACCCGTTCGAGCTCGTCGACTGCTTGCGCACGCCCGTCACGATCGCTTCGCCGATCACCACCGGGTCGTTGTTCACGCCGCTCTTGCGGATCACGTCGATCGTCGTCGGCTTCGAAGTGCACGCGATCGGACCGGGATTCGCCTCCGTCGGACACGAGTCGCACGCGTTGCCCTTGCCGTCGCTGTCGTCGTCGGCCTGATCCCCGTTGCCCACGATCGGGCAGTTGTCCGTGCCGTTCTTGATGCCGTCGCAGTCGACGTCGTTGGCGCTCCAGTTGTACGTGCAGGCGTTGTTGTCCGCGTCGAACGGGCACGCGTCGCACTCGTCACCGATGCTGTCGCCGTCGAAGTCACGCTGCTTCGACTCGTCGATCGGACGAATCGGGTTGAACATGTCGGGGCAGTTGTCCGACGCGTCCGCCACGCCGTCGCCGTCCTTGTCGTCGCTCGCCGCCGGGTACTGGCCGGGACGCATCGGCACGCAGGAGGGCTCCATGTCCGGAGTGCCGCAGAAGTAGAGCGGGTAGTCTGCCCCGATGGCAGCGGCTGCGCTCGCCACCGTGACGCCGTCGGCCACGTTGGGATCGGAGTCGACGCAGGCCTTCTTGGCGACGCCGCACACGCCGGTCGCCCACGCGGAGTTGCTGCCCGCGTCGGCCGCAGCAGGCATGTCCTCGCAGGATCCCTTGCCCAGGTCCGACATGAGCTGCGAGTCGCCGTACATCGGCGCGCCGCCGCGCAACACGAGCACCGTGTCCGCCAGCCCCGCCTTCACCACCGCCGTGTGCTTCTTGTTCGTCTTGGCGTTGAACACCGCCACGTCGGCCGCGTAGCCCTTCTTCAACATGCCGAGCCCCTTCTGGAACCCGGTCGCGAACGCGCCGTTCGTCGTCGCCATCCTCCAGAGGTCTTCGTCGGTGAAGTAGTTGTCGAACCGCGTCTCGTTCAGCTCACGCGCACACTGCAGCTCGCGCGACATGTTCATCGATCCGCTGGCCACCCAGTCGGTGCCCAGGGCGATGATCGCGCCGGCCTTGTGGTACAGGGGCACGCGCGCCGTGTCGCCGTAGAGCGAAACGTTCGTGCGCGGCGACCAGATGAGCTTGGTGTTCTCCCGCGAGAAGAGCTTCACGTCGTCGGCGATCAACCCGATGCCGTGGATCCATCCCGACGTGGTGAACAGCAGGTCGTACTGCCCCGTCGACTGGCACACGAACTCGTTGCGAGCAGCCGCGTTGATGCCCTCGGACACGTGCGGCGTGAAGAACGAGTAGCCCTGCGCCTGACTCGATGACGTCGGCCCCGAGTAGTTGCAGCCGCTCGTCAGCGTCTGCCCGCTCGAGTCGCCCAGCGGGAACGTCTCGTACTGCAACGCCGGCATCGTCAGCCCCTCGAGCTTGGCGTCCTTGTCGA
Organism: Myxococcota bacterium; assembly: GCA_022703255.1. Classification (GTDB taxonomy): domain Bacteria; phylum Myxococcota_A; class Polyangia; order Polyangiales; family Polyangiaceae; genus JACRCQ01. Next base: position 4,499 of record JAKLDZ010000295.1, read on the forward strand.
GGTTGCGCAGCATGCCAGCAGCACCGTTCGAGCCGTTGATCGCCGTGGCGCCGCTCATCATGAACCGCAGCTCCGCCGCGGTCTGCGTGGCCGCACTCGCGCCGCTCTTGGTCCCGATCGCCGGCTTGCCGTCCTGCCCCTTGCGCCACTGATGACGATGGTCGTAGCGCACGTCCTTCACCGACGCGTAGTTCGCCGTGCCGTAAGGACGGTTGTTCGCGAACGTCGTGTGATCGTGCGCGTTGATCAGCCCGGGGCTGATCACGCCTTCGGGACAGGTGACCTTGCGCGCCGCCGCGTAGTTCGAATCCGACGAGCAGCTGCATCCCACGCACGCGATGATGCCGTTGCCGTCCACCAGCACTTCGCCACCCTCGTAGACCGTGTCGGGCCCGAGGACCACGCCGCGATACGCCGTGTAGGCGTTGGTTCCGGCTGTCACCGTGCAGGTGCCGTTGGCAGGAGAATTGCCGAGGGATCCGCACGATTCGACGTTGCTGACGCTGCCCGGGTCGGGCGTGTTGCAGACGCTCGGCGTGCCGCCGGCAGAACCACCCTGCCCACCACCGGCCGAGCCACCCTGGCCTCCGCCCGCAGAGCCGCCCTGGCCGCCACCCGCCTTGCCGGCCGAGCCCGCGTGACCTCCAGAGGCAGAGCTTCCGCCCTCGCCCGCGGCTCCCCACCCGGCGTCGAGAGGCGATGCAAGCTCGATGGGGGACTCGCAAGCAACAAAACTCAGCGCGCTGACGGCGCACACACCCGAGACGGCGAGGATTGCTCCTCGAAAGGAAAACTGCGACATGTTCCCAGGATGCCCTGTCGTGGGGTCCGGTGCAAGGCGGCAACGGGGACTCGCGGAGCTGCACGGTGGTCGCGTTGGCAAGGGGGATTTCCAGGCACCGGGGCTGTGCCCGCGAGCCGCGAAGCACCGCGTCGCGACGCGGTTGCGCTTCCCAGGAGGCGGTGCAATGCTTTCCTACCGCGAGGTGCGAAGATGACCGTGCGAAAGCGCAGCTACTCCCTGGATCCGCGCGCAGCCGAGTACCTGGAGCGGCGCGCGAAGAAGCTCAAGCGCAGCGCGTCGTCGGTCCTGAGCGAGCTGATCACGGAAGCGGCCCGACAAGACGCGCGGCAGCGCGTGCTCGACGAGCTTGGTGACGGCGTGGAGATCTCCGATCACGACGTGCAGAGCTGGCTCAAGAAGCTCGGTGCTGCGTGAGAAGGGGCTCCGTCCGGGAAGGCCACGTGCGATCAGCGCAGCGCGGCGTGACCTTCGACACGGGCATGCTCGTCGCGCTGGAGCGTCGAAAGGCCGGGGCCCTCGCCCTGCTCAAAGCGTGCAAGCTGTCGCACGCACGGATCACGATCCCCGCCAGCGTCGTGGCCGAGTGGTGGCGGGGGAGCCATCGCGCGATCCTCGAGTGTGGCGAGCTCGAGCCGCTGTCTCCCCAGCTCGCCGAGAAGGCCGGGGAGCTGCTCGCGCAGACGGGCAAGTCGAACACGGTCGACGCCACGGTGATCGCCTCGGCGTCCCAGAGGGACGACGTGGTGGTCACTGGAGACCTGGAGGACTTGCGGGAGCTGGCTGCCCGCGCGCCAGGGGTCGAAGTGCTGCGCGTGACCTGAAGGGCGGGCAGACCGGTACCGCCCCTCGAATCGCAAACCTCCCCCCCAGCCACGCGGTGGGCACCTGCGGGCATCCAAGCCGCACAGGGGCGATCGCATGCTCGTGTTGCTCGGTCCAAGGCTGGGTTTTCTCGGAGGTGTGGAGGCCCACGTCTTCGACCTCGCCAACGGCCTGCGCGCCCGAGGACACCGCGTGGGCTACGTGCATGTCGGCGGCGAGGGGCGCGATGCCGCGCGGTTCGCGAGCGGTTTCGACGAGGTGGTGAACCTCGCTCGCGCGGCGTCGCTGCTGCGCAACGCGAACGTGATCTACGGCCACAAGGTCGGCGAGCGCGAGCTGATGAGCGTGCCCTCGGGCAAGCGCGTGTTCGTCATGATCCACGATCACGATGCGACCTGCGTGCGCCGTCATCGCTATCTGCCCGTGACGCACTCCCCGTGTCATCGACCGCCGGGGGCCGCGTGCGTCGCGCACGGCTGCGTGGTGGTGCGCGATCGCGATCGCCCGGCCGGCGTGCGCCTGGGAGATCCGTTCGAGCTGGCGCGCTCGACACGGCGCCTGGCGGAGCGCGCGACGATTGTGGTGGCGAGTCGCTACATGAAGCGGACGATCGAGCAGGCCGGGGTGGAGCCCGGTCGCGTGCGGATCATCCACCCGGTGCCGCGGGAGTGGGAGGAGCCGACGAGGCCGGCGCCGCGTCTGGGGCGGGTCGCGTACTTCGGCCAGGTGATCCGGGGCAAGGGGGTGGACCTGCTGGTCCGGGCGATCGCTCGCACGACCGGGCTGGAGCTGACGATCGCGGGACTCGGCAACGCGCTGCCGTCGGTGAAGGCTCTGGTGAAGAGGCTGGGCCTGTCCAACCGCGTGCACTTCCTCGGCCCGCTGCGTCCCGAGCAGCTCGTCGAGGCCTACGATTCCGCGCGCGTCGTCGCAGTACCATCGCGCTGGCCGGAGCCCTTCGGCATGGTCGGGATCGAGGCGATGCGACGGGCCCGGGTGGTGGTGGGGGCGATGCACGGGGGAATTCCGGAGTGGCTCGAGCACGGGGAGACGGGGTACGGGTTCGAGCCGTGCGACGTGGGGGGGCTACGCAACGCGCTGCTGCGGGCGGCATTCGGTTCGGAGTACGAACGGTTGGCGGAATCGGCGCAGGAGCGTGCGCGGAGCGGGTTCGGTTTCGCGCGGATGGTGAGCGAGGTGGAGCGGGCGATGGAGGGGAGCGATGCTTCGTAGCACGAAGCATCGTGGGAGGATGGGGGGAGCGCAGGGCGGGGTCGAGGAGCCGATCGGAGCGCAGCCGATCGGCGGGGGAAGCGCGAAGGGGGCTACTTCTTGGCGGCCTTCTTCGCGGGCTTCTTGGCGACCTTCTTGGCCGGCTTCTTGGCGACCTTCTTCGCGGCTGCCTTCTTGGCGGCCGGTTTCTTGCGGGCCGGCGCCTTCTTGGCAGCGGCCTTCTTCGGTGCAGCCTTCTTCACGGCTTTCTTGGCAGCGGCCTTCTTCGCC
>JAKLDZ010000296.1 GCA_022703255.1 Myxococcota bacterium
GATCGCCGAGAGAGTGTCAGGCGCCGTGGAGCCGTCGCTCACCACGACCACCTCGACCGGAACGTCCTGAGCGAGAGCCGAGGCGACTGCTTCCCTCAGATGATCCGGACGATCGTTGAAGCACGGGATGACGAGCGAGAGCGTAGGGCGGGGCATGGCGGCCCTTTGGTAGCACGACCGGCCGCCCATCGAGAAGGCCCGGCTCCCGGCTGCGGGGAAGAGCCGTATCGGCGGCTACCCGGTGGCCGCGCGAAGCGCCTGCAGCCGCACCACGAAGCGCGTGGGCGGGTGGGGGTCCTCGAGGTACAGGTCTCCACCGTGGGCGAGAGCGATCTCGCGCGCAATGGCAAGGCCGAGCCCTGCACCGGAGCGTTCGCGCTCGAGCGCACCGCGAACGAACGGCTCGAAGATCCGGGAGCGCAGGTCGTCGGGAACGCCGGGGCCCGAGTCCTGCACGACGAGCTCGAAGCCGTGCTCCCCACCTCGGGCGGGACGGCAGGACACGATCACGTCGGTCCCTTCGGGGGCGTGCTGGACGGCGTTGTCGATGAGGTTGCGCAGCATGCGCGTGAGGTCGTTCCGTCGGCCCGACAACTCCAGATCGGTGGGGATATCGACGGAAACGTTGCGGGAGTGCTCGGCGCGAGCCAGGGACGCGCGGACGGCATCGGCGACCATGCCGGCGACGGGCACCGTCTCCGGGGCGGAGCGCGTGGAGCCCGTTCCCGCGCGTGCGAGGGCGAGGAGATCCTCGGACAGGGCCACGAGCCGCTCGGTGCTCTCGAGGGATTCGGTGATTGCGGCCTTGTACTGGTCGTTGTCCCTGGGACGTCGCAGCGCGAGCTCGAGCTCGCCGCGCAGGGCGGAGAGAGGCGATCGCAGCTCGTGAGCCGCGTTGGAGGCGAACCTCCGCTCGGCAGCGAGCAGCTCCGAGGTCCGTTCGATCATCTGGTTCAGGTCCGCTCCGAGCTGCCGGACCTCGTCATCGGCGCCGGCCCGAGGCGCCGCCCGCGCCGACAGCTCGCCTTTGGAGACGCGCCGGGTGACCAGGGCGAGCGACTCGATGCCGCGGCTCATCCGAACACCGAGGAACCACCCGAGCAGCAGGGTGAACAGCGTGGAGGCCACCGCAGCGCCGAGCATCACCTCGAGCAGTTGGCGCGTGTCGGCGTCGAGCTCCCCGCGCGGCGCTGCGAGCAGCAGCAACGACCGTGGATGATCGGGATGGTTGAACCGGATCACCACACCCCGCAGCACCTCTCCGCGGAATGGAAACTCCACACGTCGCACACCGGGCTCGACGCGGGAGTCAATCTGCAGCGTCGCCAGCTCGGGAGGTTGCCCCGCAAACGTCGCCGTCGCCTCGAGCAGCGAGCCGTCCTCCCGGTACATCGCGCCGTACTTCACCAGACGCTCCAGCTCCGACCCGGAGCCTGTGGCCTCCTGCTCGATGTGCAGGAACCGCCCGCCCGCCCGCTGCGTCTCCTCGACTTCCAGCCTCGCCCGCGCCAGCAGCGCAACGTCGAACTGACGCTCCTGGCCGTGCTTGAAGTAGACGAACGTAATGCCGAAGGCGGAAGCGAGCAGCAGGCTCGTGGTGGTCGCGAGCACGAGCGCAAGACGCGTGCGAAGCCTCATGATTCCCTGGCCGGCTCCACCAGTGCGAAGCGATAGCCCTGTCCGCGGATCGTCTCGAGCATCGACGCGAACGCGCCGAGCTTGTCGCGGATGTTGCGCACGTGGACGTCGATGACGTTGCTGCCCGGATCGCTGTGCAGCTCCCACACGTGCGAGAGAATTTCCGTTCGTGTGACGACAGAACCGGCGTTGCGAACCAGCAGCGCAAGCAAGGCGAACTCGCGCGAGGTGAGCTCGAGGCGGGTCCCGGCGAGATGAGCCCGGCGCTCCTTCTGATCGAGCACCAGGGGACCTGCCCTCAGCACTCCTTCCCCGGCCGCAACGCATCGACGCACCAGCGCGCGCGCGCGCGCCATGAGCTCGTCGAGGTGAAACGGCTTGGTCACGTAGTCGTCCGCCCCGGCGTCCAGCGCCGTCACCTTCTCCCCCACCTCCGCCCGCGCCGTGAGCATCAGCACCGGCGCCGAGCTGCCCATGCCCCGCAGCTCCCTGCACACGCTCAAGCCATCCTGCTCCGGAAGCATCCAGTCGAGCACGATGAGGTCGTAGCGGATCGCGCGCACGTGGCCGGTCGCTTCCTTCCCGTTGCGACACGTGTCCACCGCATAGCCTTCCTCGCTGAACGCGCGCGACAAGAAACCAAGCAGCTTGCGATCGTCTTCGACGATGAGGACCTTCATGGAACCAGGCGCACTGTAGCGCGGTTTCGTGGTACAAACGACACCATGGGCATAGTGCGTGGTTCGGCTGTCCGTTCGACTCTCTGCACCGTCCTGCTGGTGGTGGGTGCCGGCGCGTCGTGCACGCTCGATACCGAAGGAGGGCTCGACCTGTTCGCCGAAGTCGACGGGTCCTCCGCCGGGGCAGGGGGGCAGGGCGGCGCGGTAGCACCAGGCGGCGGTGGGGGGGCCAAGCTCGACGCTGCGGCGGGTCAAGGGGGGGCGCCCCAACCGGGGGCAGCTCCGGGGCCGACGCGAGCATGGGTGGACAGGCGGGTGATCCCGGGACGGGCGGCGCAGCGGGCACGGGCACCGGTGGCGCGGCAGGCAACGCCGGCGGCGGGTGCACCGGCGAGTGCACACCCGGCGCGATCGACAAGCAGGGTTGCGGGACATGCGGATCGAGGGAGCGCACGTGCGGTAACGATTGCGCGTGGGGGGCGTTCGGGGACTGCACCGGCGAGGGCGAGTGCACGCCCGGCGCGACGGATCCTCAGCCTTGCGGGACCTGCGGCACAAAGATGCGCACGTGCGGAAGCCAATGCACCTGGGGAACCTTCGGGGACTGTGCCGGCGAGGGGGAGTGCACGCCCGGCGCGACGGATCCGCAGTCCTGCGGGCTGTGCGGCACCCAAACGCGCACCTGCCAGAGCAACTGCACGTGGGGAACTCCGAGCGGATGCCAGGACGAGGGGGTGTGCGCAGCAGGGGCGACGCAGGCGCAGCCCTGCGGAAACTGCAATCTCGGCACGCGGTCGCGAACGTGCGGCTCGACCTGCCAGTGGGAGCCTTGGGGCGCTTGCGAGAACGACGGGTGTCTGCCCGGTTCAACGGATCCGAACGGTTGCGGCGGTGGTCAGGTCAGGGAGTGCAGACCCGACTGCACGTGGACCCCAACCTGCTGCGTCGCGCTGCACAAGGCCTGCAACGGCTACACGAACTGCTGCGCCGGCAACTGCTGTCCGATGACGAACACGTGTGGATACAAGGCTGGCAGCACCTGCAATGTCCACGAGGACTGCTGCTCGACGCAGTGCAAGAACGGCAGGTGCTGCCTGCTGACGAACTGGGGCACGTGCTTCGACGACAGCTATTGCTGCAGCGGCAAGTGCGGAAGCAACGGCTACTGCCAGTAGTGCGCGCGAGCGGGGCCGTCGGCGTGCTAGCCTCCCCGGCGATCACGAGAGAGATGGCGATGGACGTGCGACTGGAAGTCAAGGACGACGAGGTGACGGGCGAGTTCGCGTTGGCGCTGCCCCCTGGGATGGTGGCTGCGAAGCGCGACAAGGCGGTGGACGAAGCGCTGACGGAGCCGCTGTACGAGGCGGCGCGCAAGCTGGGCGTGGTGCTGTCATCCGACGCCAACGACTATGCGCATCCGCTGAACGGCCGCGACGACCAGGGCCGGACCCGGTTCCAGGTGCGGGGACGTGTGCAGGGGGACCTGCTGGTGCCGATGCGCGCCGGCAAGCGGCGCAGGTAGGAATCGCGCGGCTAGCAGCAACTGGTGCCGCAGCAGCTCGTCTGACCGGGTGCGCAGCAGTTGTAGCCTCCACACACCTTGCCCGTGCACAGGCACTGCCCCCCCTTGCACTTGGCGTTCGCCACGCACTCCCCCCCCTCGTTGCACGTTTTTTCACAGGAATCCTTGCACTCGACGGGGTCGCAGGTGCACGCAACACACTCGCCGTTCACGCACTCCTGACTGCCACTGCAGGCATTGCTGTGTGTGCACTGGCCCGTGGACGCGTTGCACCCATCGTTCGTGCAATCGCTGCCGTCGTTGCAGTCCTTCCCAGCGTGACTGCAGGTGCCGCTGTTCGCGTCGCACGTGTCGGTCGTGCACGCGTCGTTGTCGTCACAGTTCTTCGGCGTCTTCGTGCAGATGCCGTTGGTGTCACACTCGGCGATCTCGCACAGGTTCGAAGCGACACAGCCCGCACAGAGATCCGTTGCACCGCCGGCTCCCGCTGCGCCCGCTGCGCCCGCGCCACCGGAGGCTCCCGCTGCGCCCGCGCCACCGGAGGCTCCCGCTGCGCCCGCGCCACCGGAGGCTCCCGCTGCGCCCGCGGCTCCTCCCGTGTTCGCACCGGCGCTCCCTCCCTTCGAGGTCGTCGCATCCGCGGCGCCGTCCACCGACCCGTCCTTGCCGCTCGATCCACCCGTCGAAGCATCGGAGAGCCCGGCGTCGTCCGCGGCGGTGAACTCGCTTCCTCCGCAAGCGCCGGCGAGGAGCATCAGCGCAGCGATGGTGGCGACGCGTCGGGATCCGCGGGGCGAGGCAAGCCAGGGGTATTTCATGCAAGCGTCTCCAGGGACGAGGTTCGACAGGCATTGTACCCGAAGACGCTGGGATGGGCAGGCAGCGCGGGATGGGGACAGGAGGAACGGTGCGGGGGGGAGTGAGCGGGAGGAGGGGATGCTACTTGTTGCCGAGGGTAGCGACCATGACCGCCTTGATCGTGTGGACGCGGTTCTCGGCCTGGTCGAAGACGCGGCTGCGCGGGCCTTCGAACACTTCTTCGGTCACCTCGCAGATGTCGGGGGTCTTCTTGGAGACCTCGGTCTCGAGGTTGTGGAAGGCGGGCAGGCAGTGCAGGAAGATCGCATCGCCGCGCCCCGTCTTCTGGAACATCCCCTCGGTGATCTGGTAGGGCTTGAGCAGCGCGATGCGCTCGGCGATCTTGTCCTCTTCGCCCATGGAGGCCCAGACGTCGGTGTACAGCGCGTGCGCGCCCTTGACGCCCTCGTCCACCTTGGCGGTGACGGTGATCTTCGCGCCGGTCGTGGCGGCGATGGCGCGGCACTGCTCGAGCAGCGCCTTCTCGGGGAACAGGCTCTCGGGAGAGACGCAGCGGAAGTCCATGCCGAGCTTGGCGGACACGACGAGCAGGGAGTTGGCGACGTTGTTGCGACCATCGCCGACGTAGGCGAGGCCGAGGCCGCGCACGTTCTTGCCGAAGTTCTCCTGCAGGGTGAGCGTGTCGGCGAGCGCCTGCGTGGGATGGAAGCGATCGGTCAGGCCGTTCCACACCGGCACGCCAGAGTACTGCGCTAGATCCTCGACCGTCTTGTGCGCGAAGCCGCGGAACTGGATGCCGACGAACATCCTGCCCAGCACGCGCGCCGTGTCCTTCGTCGTCTCCTTCTTGCCGAACTGCACGTCGTTCTTGCCCAGGTACTCGGGGTGCGCCCCCTCGTCGACACAGGCAGCCACGAACGCGCAGCGCGTGCGGGTCGACGGCTTCTCGAACAGAAGCGCGATGCACTTGCCCTCGAGGGTGCGTCCGCGATGGCCAGCGCGTCGCGAGGTCTTGAGCTCGGAGGACAGGTCCAGCAGGTAGCGGATCTCGTCCGGCGTGAAGTCGAGCAGGGTGAGGAAACTGCGGCCTTTGAGGTTGAACGCCATCTGTCTAGCTCCTTGGAACCCGGGCAACGCCCGGTGCGAGCACGGGCATACCCTGTCCGTCGGCGCAATGCGATGGACATCCTTCCGCGCCCCCTTTCGCCCTGCAGCCCGGTGCCGTTCGCACCGCACAATCCTCTCCCAATACACCCCGCGGTTGCCTGCGCGCCGCGGCATCGAACATGATGCAGCCACCGGCGGGCGACCCCGCCTCCGGGCGAGCCGACAGGAGAATCGAACCATGGATCTGCAAGGCGAAGCGACGAAACGTTGTCCTTGTGGCAACCCTGCGACGTTGGCGGAATGTTGCGGCAGGTTCCTCTCGCGAACGCAGACCCCCGCACGGGCCGAGGAGCTGATGCGGTCGCGCTACACGGCCTACGTGCTCGGCGATCTCGACTACTTGATGGACACGCACGATCCCGAGACGCGTCAGCCGGCGGATCGGGACAACGCGGCGCGGTGGATCGAGGACGCCCGGTGGCGCGGACTCGAGGTGGTCGAATCGCTGGCCGGAGGCCCCGACGATCAGCAAGGGGTGGTGGAGTTCAAGGCGCGGTACATGATCCTCAACGCGCAGCAGGTGCACCACGAGCGCTCGACGTTTCGTCGCGTGGATGGGCGATGGGTGTACGTGCGAGGAGAACCGGGCAAGCGGGTGGCGCGTGCGAGCGCGAAGGTGGGACGCAACGATCCCTGTCCGTGCGGGAGCGGGAAGAAGTTCAAGAAGTGCTGCGGGAGCGCCTCCGGCTGAGCGTCCGGCTCGCCCCTGCGGGAGCGCCGTCGAGCGCCCGGTTCGGCGCGTGGCTCGTGACGGTGGCTGGGCTCCACGATCCTGCGCTAGGCTGTCCCCATGCTTGGAAATCGCGCCTGGATTCGCCTCGCCGCAGCCCCTGTCGTCGTCGCGCTCGCCGTCACTGCTTGCGGAGATGACGACGACGAGTCCCCGATGCAGTCCTTCGTGAACGAGTACTGCTCGATGCTTTCGAGCTGCTGCGAGTCGTGGGGTGCGAAGAACGACGGTGGGGCGACCTGCAAGACGTTCATCGCGTACATGTCCATGGGGGCGACGTACGACGCGGCGCGGGGAGATGCGTGCCTCGAGTACATGCGGACCGCGCAGTCCGAGGGCAAGCTGTGCACGGTGGCCACGTCGGTGAGCACGACGGACCCCAACCCGTGCCAGGAGGTGATCGAGACAGCTCCATCGACGGGCACGACGCAGCCCGGAGGGACCTGCGACTTTTCCGACGACTGCGCTGCACCGGCGGGGAAGACGGCGAACTGCGCGAGCTACTACTCCAGCGACGGCGACGCAGGCAGCGGCAGCTTCGTGGACTACTGCCAGGTCGTCACGCCCGGCAAGGAAGGCGACGGTCCGTGCTCGATGACCGTCACCGAGAACGGCTCGACGTGGTCGTCCGGCATGGGCGGTGACAAGGTCCTGGAGGCGATCTCGTGCGCGAAGGCAGACGGGCTGTACTGTGATCAGACGAGCCGCAAGTGCACCGCGGTGTCCGCAGACGGCGCTGACTGCAAGATTTCCGAAGCGTGCGCGACCGCGTCCTTCTGCTCGTCGTCGGGCAAGTGCACTCCCGACATCGCGATCGGAAACGCCTGCGAGAAGTACTACTCGGATTGCGTGGATGGCGCGTACTGCGACGAAGCCTCGGGGGAGTGCGCGAAGCTCAAGGCCCAAGGCGAGGCGTGCGTGTCGATGACGGAGTGCGCGACGATGGACTGCACCGACAGCAAGTGCGGGCCGGGTTTCGGCTCGGGGCTCGTGCAGGGGATGCTCTGCGGCCATTGACGCGCGCGGTCGGGCCGGGGGGGCGCGCCGTCTACATC
>JAKLDZ010000297.1 GCA_022703255.1 Myxococcota bacterium
CACGCGTCCGGGCCGCAGCTCTTCCCCTCGCAGTTCGGCGCGCAGCAGACTCCGGTGTTCAGACAACTCTCGCCTGCCCCGCAGCCGCAGTCCTGCGCACAGCTCTGGCAGTTCTCGCCGGTCTCGCACGTGTTGTTGCCGCACCCCGCCGTCTGCACGCACTTGCCGGCCTGACACGCCTGGCCCGTCGGACACGTGCCGCACACTCCGCCACAACCGTTCGCCCCGCACGCCTTGTTCTCGCACGACGGCGTACAGCAGCTCCCCTGATGGCAGGCCTGCTCGTTGGGACACGCGCAGTCCGAGGGGCAGCTCGCACAGGTCTCGCCCGGCTGACACGACTTGTTCCCGCACACCACGTCCAGAACGCAGACCCCCCACGTGTCGCACGTCTCTCCCGAAGGACAGTCTCCACACGACAACCCGCACCCATCGCTGCCACACTGCTTGTTCGCGCACGAAGGAGCGCAGCACGCGCCGTCCGGCTGACACACCCCGTCGCACACGCAGTCCTGCGGACAGCTCATGCAGTCCTCTCCGGCCGCCTGGCTGCACGCGTTGTCCCCGCAGCCGGCACTCGTCACGCACGCTCCCCCACTGCACATCTGACCGCTCGCGCACTGGCCGCACACGCCGCCGCACCCGTTGCCTCCACACTGCTTGCCCGAGCACTGACCAGTGCAACACGCGCCGTTGAAGCACGTCGCCGAGCCCCCGCACGCACAGTCCGCCGCGCACTTCGCGCACGTCTCCCCGTCCCCCGCCCTGCATTCCCCGTCGCCGCAGTACGCCTCGCTCGTGCACGTTCCGCTCACACATGTCGCCCCTGCCGCGCAGCTTCCACAGTGCAGCACGCCCCCGCACCCGTCCGGCACGTCACCACACTCCGCCGCAAGAGCTCCGCACACCACCGTCGCTGCGCACCCCTCCCCGCTCGCCTCCGACTTGACGTCCGCCGCCGCGTCCACCGTCGCATCCGGCTTCTTGACGTCTGCAGAGCCGTCGAGCTCCGAATCCGGCGCCTGCGTGAACTCGCTGCCGCCGCAGGCCAACACCAGCACGCCCAAGCTCGCGAACACACAAGCTGCCCAGTGTCTGTTCATCACGGTCTCCAGAAGCCCGGATTCTACACCCTCAGGGCGCCTCCTCCACACCGAGCCGCCGGATCATCTTCTGCAACCCGAAGCGCGACAGCCCCAGCAGCTTCGCCGCCTGCGTCTGGTTGCCCTTCGTCTTCGCCAACGCCTCCGCCACCAACTCTCGCTCCAGCTCGTCGACCCGCTCGCGCAACACCATCCCCCCGGCCTTCGTCACTCTCGCCTTCACCCCCAGCTCCGCCGACAGATGCTCCGGCCGGATCACCTCGTCGCACAGCACCAGCGCCCGGCGCATCTCGTTCTCCAGGTGCCTCACGTTCCCGGGCCAGTCGTGGCGCATCAGCCGCGCCATCGCCTCCTGCGAGATCCGCACCTTCCGCCCCGCGCCATAGCGTGACACGAAGTGCTTCGCCAACAGCTCGATGTCCTCCCTTCGGTCCCGAAGCGACGGCACACGCACCGTGATCACGTCGAGCCGATACAGCAGGTCCTCTCGAAATCTCCCTTCGCGCACCAGCTCCCCCATGTCCCGGTGCGTCGCCGCGATCACCCGCACGTCCACCCTGCGCGCGCGCGTGCTCCCCACCGGATGCACCTCCCCGTCCTGCAACGCTCGCAACAGCTTGCTCTGCATCCCCGTCGACATCTCCCCGATCTCGTCGAGGAACAGCGTGCCCCCGTCCGCCGCCTCGAACAGCCCGATCCGGTTCCGATCCGCCCCCGTGAACGCGCCCCGCACGTGCCCGAACAACGTGGACTCGAGCAGCGTCTCCGGAATCGCGCTGCAGTTCTCGCTCACGAACGGGCCCCTTCCCCGCGGTCCGTTGCCGTGCAGCGCTCGCGCCACCAGCTCCTTGCCCGACCCCGACTCGCCCACGATCAGCACCGGCACCGACGTCGGCGTGATCCGATCCAGCATCTGCAGCATCGCCCGCATCGGCTCGCTGCGCCCCACCAGCGCGTCGTAGCGATACCGCGTGTCCCCCCCCCCCCGCGCACGCGACAGCTCCTGCGATGCCACCTCCAGCGCCGCCTCCCGCTCCGCCAGCACCTCCGTCAGCTTCGCCTTCGCTCGCTCCGCATGGCGCGCCGCCCGACGAAGCGTCAACTGGTCCCGCGCGTCCGCAATCGCCGCCGCCGCTACCATCCCGATCAGACGCACCCACTCCAGCTCCTGCGGCCCGAACGCTCCCGCTCGGATTCGATCGTCGAGATACGCCACCCCCACCGCTTCCCCTCGCGCCAACAGCGGCACCGCCAGCACGCTCCGAAGCCCCAACGCATGGACGCTCGCGTGCACCTCCGAAATCTCTCCGCTCGCGTCCACCGCCACCACCGGCTCCCGCGTCTCGAGCGCACGGTGCGCCAGAGACTGCGACAGCATCACCTGATCCTCGCGCAGATCCTTGCGCGCCAGGTTCCGCGCCGCCCGCACGACGAGCCGATTGTCCGGGGCACGAAGCAACAGCAGCCCTCGCTCCACCCCCGTCCACAACACCAGCGCGTCAAGCGCCTGCTCCAATAGCCCCCGCAGGTTGTCCCGACGCGCCAGCCCCCGCACCAACCCCTCGAGCTGCCGGGCCTGCCCCACCGACACGCCCGCCTCCGGCCGCGCCTGCCCCGCAACGATCCACTCCACTTCGCTCGCGCTCTCGCGCAGATGCGCCGGCACGTGAGCCAGCACCTTCGAAGCCAGCCTCGCTTGCTCCGACGCGAACAGACGCACCGCTTCGCCGTCACCCGCGCTCTCCGCAAGCAGCCGCGCCTCGTGCATCGCTCGCCCCTTGCCAGCCACCGGTCCGCGCTGCCTCGCCACGCGCGCCAGGTGCGACAGAATCTCCGACGGCCTCCCCGCCAGCTCGCCACGCCGGCTCCCACGCGCTCGCTCCGCCCACCACTCCGCTTGCGCCGCCGTACCTCCCGACGACGCCAACCGGTCCAGCCTCGCCACCCCATCGGGATCAATCACGCCCCCCTGCGCCACGTAGCGGGCCCCCGCGCGCGCGGCATCCTCGCCCTCCGCGGAACCCAGCAGACGCCACGCTGCCGTCGCCGCCTCCGTGGACTCGGGCGAGCGCGCCGAACACGCATCCGCCACCGCCATCCACGCGTACGCCTCCGCCCTCGCGTCCCCGGCAGCCCGCGCCAGATCCCGCGCTTGCTCCGCACACGCTCGCGCATCGTGCAACGCTCCCACGACCGAGAAGGCCGATGCGCGCGCCAGCATCGCATACGCCCGCTGCGCCGGCCTCCCCAGGTGTTCCCACAAAAGTGCCGCGCGCAGCGACCCGTCCATCGCCTCGCTCGACATCCCCGCGTCCACCGCCGCCGCAGCTTGCCCCGTCCGGTACGTCGCCTCCTCCACCACCGCACCCGCACGCACCGCGTGCTCTGCCGCTCGCGTGAACGCCTCGTGCGCCACCTCCGCGTCCCCCGTCGCGTGCAGACACATCCCCCGCACACACTGCAGCCTCGCCCGCGATTCCTCCTGCCCCGCCAACGACAACCCTTGCTCTACCTGCCTCATCGCCGCGTCGTGCTCGCCCCGCGACAGGTGCGCCAGCGCTCGCACCTCGCACGCCTGCGCACTGCGAGGATCCGACGCGATCGCCAGCGCCTCCACCACGCGCCCCTGGTCGAGCTCGAGCCGCGCCAGCACCGCCCGCGCCCGCTCCCCCGCCTCGCTCCGCTCCTGCGCCACGCGCTGTGCCGCTTCGCGCGCCCCCACCGTCTCCCCCATCCTTCGCAGCGTCTCCGCAAGAACCGCCGCTCCCATCCCCTCCTCGGCATCGCGCACACACGCCAGCGCCCTCCCCAGCTCCCCGGCTCCGCGCAGCCCGTCCGCTAGCGCTACCCGAAGCCCCTCCCCCAGCTCCCCACGCAGCACACGCGACTCCGCGGCCTCCAGTATCCGCGCCCGCACCGGACTGCGCCCCAGCTCCAGCGCGATCTCCAGCTCCGTCGGCTCGTCCCCTCGCTCCTCCGCATCCCCACGCCCCCCCTCCACCGCTTGCGTCACGTCCCGCAACGTCCACGCACGAGGCGATCGTACCGCCGCCAGCCGCTCCAGTGCGTCGTACAGCTCACGCTCCGGTACCTCGACCAACGCCCCGCGGATCGGCCACGCCGCCGCCGATGCCCCCACCAACGCCACCAACCACCGCGCTCGCCCCGCCGCGTCCATCGGCTCCACCACACGACACGACGTGTCGCACTTCTCTCCCGCGCGCAGCTCCGCCGCCTTGCGCACCATCGCCACCACGCCCACGAACCAGTCCCCGACCGCCCGCTCCTCGCGCACCTCCCGCGCCGTCGAAAGCAGCTCGAGCTCCGCGCGACGCACCCTCAGGTAGCTCGCGCGCACGCGCCACGCGTCGGTCGATCGGGACGTGTCCCCGGCCCACGCGCGCGCCGAGCCGGCCAGCCACTCCGCCGACGGCCTCGCCCCCGGATCCCTCGAGGTCAACGACGCGCACCAACGATCGAAAGGCGCCGGAAGCGCCACCGCGCGAAGCGCCGCGACCGGATCGGCAGCCGCCGCGACCTCGCTCGATGCCGTCTCGGCCAGCACGATCCCCAACGCCCACAAATCCTGCCCGCTCGGGTTCAGCCGTCCCGAAGCGGCCTCCGGAGCAAGATAGCGCGGCGTCGCGCCCCGCAGCCTGCCCCCTTGCAGCGCCGTCGAGAAGCCGAAGTCCAACAACCGCGCGCTCAGCCCCGTCCCCTCCTCGCACACCACCACGTTCGACGGCTTCACGTCTCCGTGCGCCACGCCGGCTTCGTGCAGCTGCCAGAGCGCATCCGCGATCTGGCGAGCCACGGCCAGCGCCACCCCCCTTCGCCGCGCATCGCTGCCGAGCCGCTGGGGTTCCAGTGGCTCGCCCTCGACCCAGCTCGTCGCAATGTACGGACTCCCCTGCGGAAGAAACGGGTGGCCCTCCGGCACTCGCCCCAGATCGATCAGCCGGGGGATCGCCGAGCCACACGCCAGCAGCAGAGCCTCGGCCTCCTCCGCCACACAGGATGCCTCGTGCCCGTCGCGCGCTACCTTCAGCGCCACCTCCACCTCGTCGTGGTACCGCGCCCGCCACACCTCCGCGGTGCCTCCGCTGCCGGCCCGGCCCAGGATCGTGTACCCCCAATCCGACAACTTCGATGGCGCTTGGCGAGAATTGGTCACGATTCGACGATGAACGCTGCACGCAGGACTGTCAACGCCGTTGCACCCCCCCCCGACCCGAACCCTGCCCCCCCCCCTCCGTTGCTCCCTTCTCGGCCCATCATCCACCGTGCTATCTTCAATCGTGTCGCGCCGCCCGCTGGATGATGAACGCACCGTCGTAACCTCGCTCAACGCGTCCGCCGTCGCGCGCTCCGACTCCGCTAACGAGGCCTGCCTCGTCGTCATCTACGGCCCCGACCTCGGTCGCCGCATCGCCCTCCAACGTGATGCCTGCGTCGAAATCGGCCGCCAGCCCAACTGCGAGTTCCCCGTCGACCAGGAGTCCGTCAGCCGCCGCCACGCACGCGTCATCTGGAGCAACCAGCACTGGCACGTCATCGACCTCGGCTCCACCAACGGCACCTACGTCAACGACGAGCTCGTCACCGACCGCGTCGTGCGCGACGGCGACCAGATCAAGATCGGCCGCTGCATCCTCAAGTTCCTCGAGAGCGGCAGTGTGGAGACCTCCTATCATGAGGAGATCTACCGGCTGATGACCTTCGACGGGCTCACCGGTGTCTACAACAAGCGCTTCTTCCACGAGACGCTCGAGCGCGAGGTCTCCCGCAGCCGCCGCTACCAGCGCTCCCTGTCCCTCATCGTGTTCGACATCGATCTGTTCAAGCAGGTCAATGACACCTACGGACACATCGCCGGCGATGCGGTCCTCCGACAGCTCGCCGGCTTCGTGAGCGGCCACCTGCGCCGCGAAGACATCTTCGCACGCGTCGGCGGCGAGGAGTTCGCCGTCCTCCTCCCCGAAATCCTCTCCCCAGAGGCCTGCGCGGTTGCCGAGAAAATCCGCTCGATCGTCGAACACAGCAATTTCGTCTTCGACAACATCAGCATCCCCATCACCGTCTCCCTCGGCGTCGCCACCCTCACAGACCCCAGCGAGCCCTCCGAAGCCCTCTTCGCTCGCGCCGACGCATGCCTCTACCAGGCCAAAGCCGCCGGCCGGAACCGCGTGATCGTCTGATCCCGCAGTTTCCCTCTGGCGCGCCGACGCTACCTGGACAAACATCCCTGGCGTCCTGACACCAGGACCCGCGACGGCAGACACCGCCGCGGAGCGAGCTTCCCCCATCGACCCGGACCTGCTTCTGCCTCTCCGGGTCGCCTCGCGGAGTCGCTCGACGCCATCCATCGGAACCCTTTTTTCCCCGAGGCGTGCGATGAGCACCGACACCAACGATCCCCGGCCTGCGGACGACACCGACGCGGCCACCATCACCCAGAACGACGACCAGCAGCCTGCGCCGCCGCCCCAGCAGGCGGCCCCTGCAGACAACGAGGAAGACGGCGACGCGCAGCCTTTCGCTCCGCTCCCCCGCCACGTCGCCCCCTCTGTCGCCGAAACCGCCTGGAACGATGACGAGGATCTCGAGCCCGGGGACGACATCGGCAACCGCCTCGATGGCCCCGCTCACCACGAGCGCACCACCACCTCCGAGGCCGAAGCCGCCGATGCCGGCGCGAAACGACGCCGTCGTCGCGGCAAGAAACCCGCCGAGGGCGAAGCCGCCTCCGCCGCCGACGCCCAACCCGGCCAGCCCGGCAAACAGCCTCGCAAACAGCGCGGCCCCCAACAGCCCCAGCGCGAACGCCCCGCCTTCCACATCGGCGAAGAGGTCTTCGGCAAGGTCGTCGAAATCTCCGAACACGCGGTCTTCGTCGACCTCTCCGGCAAGGGCCGCGCTATCTGCGACCGCGCTGAGCTCTCCGAAGACGCCCTCCCCCAGATCGGCGATCACTTCGTCGCCAAGGTCCATGGCGATGGCTCCCGCGGCGGCAACGTCGTCCTCTCCATCAAACCCGAACGCGCCGATGACGCCAAACCTCGCGTCGAGGCCGCAGCCTCCTCCGGCGAGCTCGTCAACGGCCTCGTCACCGGCGTCATCAAAGGCGGCGTCGAGGTCGACATCGATGGCCTCCGCGCCTTCGCCCCAGGCTCCCATGTCGACCTCAAGCTCGGCGCCAACCTCCATCACCTCGTCGGCTCCCGCCTCGCCTTCAAGGTCATGACCTACGCCAAGAACGGCCGCGACATCGTCGTCACCCGTCGCGAAATGCTCGAGCAGGAGGTCGCTGCTACCCGCAAACGCGCCCTCGCCCTCCTCGAACCCGGACGCATCGTCAAGGGCGTCATCCGCTCCGTCGTCGAATGGGGCGTCTTCGTCGCCATCCCCGAAGCCGAAAACGTCGAGGGCCTCGTCCACATCAGCGAAATGAGCTGGACC
>JAKLDZ010000298.1 GCA_022703255.1 Myxococcota bacterium
CGGTGGGAGTCCGCTCCGTTTGCGGTTCTCCGAGTGTGATGGTGGCGCAGCCGCAGAGCGCTGTGGCCGGAAGAATCGCACTCACCTCAACAACAAGCACGCACAGACTGCCCAGCAGCCTCGAGTTCATCTCGATCTTCTCCCTCACGCGCTCGCGTCGTTGCCTCTCACCGCCGCATCCGCTACCTCACCCTGTCTGCCGCACCGCACCGCTTCGCGTCCGTGCACAGCGTTCCCATCGGGATGCGGCAGCACACCCGCCCGCCGGAACACGCTGAATCGCCGCCGCAAGCCACCACCGGACAGCACTTCGTCTTCTTCTGCCACGCGATGTCGAAGTCCTCTTGGCTCGCGCACGGATAGCAGGCCGCGGGATCGCCCTTGTCCGCTGCCGGCGCGGTCGGCACGTCCGCCTTCTGGTACTCGCCGTGGTCGCAGGCGTCGGACCAGCGCTTCTCGAGGGCTTCCTTCCGCGTGTCGTCCCCGATGTCCTCGAGCAGCTTGCGCCACGCATCCTTCAGCTTCTCACTCCGCCGCCCCGACTCCGACTGATCTCCACCACACGCCGCGAGCGCTCGCAGTGGCTCGTCGTCGATCGCCAGTTGCTGAAGGGTGCAGTTGTGGAAGGCTTTCTGCTCTCTGTGCAGCTTCACGCACTCCTGCAGCTTCTTCTCGACCTGCACCAGCAAGGGCTGCAGACGCCGCTGCTCCGCCAACTCGTAGGCAGCGAGCAGCTTCTTCGCCTCCGTGGCCTGCTCGGTGTCCGCGTGCTTCTCGATGATCGCCCGACAGTAGACTGCGCAGTTCCTCTCGGCGCTCCTCGCACACGCCCCCTTCGCCGCCGTGAGCCAGATCGCTGGACGCTCGGCTGCAATCCACTGGGCTGCCTTGGCCGCCACGGGACTGTTCGACTTCGCCAGCGCCTCCATCTCGCCCAGAACCAGAGCCTTGTCGGTCGCTTTGGACGCCGCTTCCCACCGCAAGCCGTTGACCATTGCGGGGGACTCCATCAGCACCTTGGCCCGCTTCTTCGCATCCTCGTCTGACGACTCGAGAACGAACGCCAGGGCCGTGCGCGCCTCGCTGAACTTCAGCAACTCGATCGCCTTCTCGCCCAGCGTGAGCCGGACCTTCGCGGCACGCTGCTGGCTGGGCAGGCAGAGCTTCGAATCCGGCGCCCGCCTGCACACGCCGTCGTACTTCTCGGCGGCTTCGGCGAGGCTCCCCTTCTCCTCGAGCGCTACCGCCTCGTCGTAGGGAGCGCGCCCCTTGTCGCAGCCCGCGACCATCACGGCGACGACCGGCACTCCGATCAGCACCCACGCGAGTGTCGTCCGGACGCCCCTGTGCTGTTCCGGCATTCCCGTCCTCCCTCGGATCATCCCCGTCCTCCTCGGAAACAATGGCTTCCCGCAGAAGGCGGGTGCCTAGGCCGCGACATTCCAACATCATCGTGTTGTCTTGGCAACCCTTTCGGGTGTTCATTTCGCATGCCACATCCGCGAACGTTCGGTGCGTGTCGTTGGGAAAGGATGTCAGACGCCGACGCCTCGCCCTCGGGCTCACCCTCGAGCAGGTCGCCGAGAAGGCCCGCCTGTCGCCCAACTACGTCGGCTCCGTCGAGATGGGCCGACGTGACCCGTCGCTGTCCACCGTCCTCGCACTCGCAAGAGCCTTGCGCATCCCTCCCGGCGACTTGCTCGGTGGCGCCCAAGCCCTCGAAGGCCCTGCGCTCGAAGCAGCCCGCCTCGTCGCTTCCCTCCCCGGCGAGGTTCAAGAGCCCCTCCTCGCCCTGCTGCGGTCCCTTGCCCGCAAGCGCCGTTGACGCCCGGCCGCAATCGAAGCCGCGGCCTCCGCAAGCGCATCGTCGAGACGCCGCGCCAGCACTCGCGCTTCCGCCGCAGACAACGTCACCCCCTCGAAGACATCCCGGGCCCCTTGCGCCTCGACCTCTTCCTGCCGTCCGCGTCCTTCTTGCGTCGTCAGCTCGCGCGTGTTGATCAGCAACTGTCCCAGCGACGTGACCGCGAACGGCGCTTGCGTCGTCTTCTTCATGGACCTTCTCCGTGGGCACCCCAGGCGCCCTCGCTCGAGTCTCTGTCGCGGACCGTGTCCGGCTACCGATCGACGTAGCGTGCCGCCGCCTGCGCGAGCTCGGCCCTGATCTCCTCGCGAATCCGACCGGGGCCCACCACCTCGACGTGCGGCCCGTAGGACTTGAGCCACCCGCGCAAGTCGATCGTGTCTCGCACCGTCGCACGCACCCGATAACGTCCATCTTCCGCCGGCTCCAACGCCTGGTCCTGCGCCAGCTTCACTTCCGACAGCGTGTCCGCCACGAGGCTCGACACCAGCAACTCCAGCGCGATCGGCTCCTCCGCCAGCACGTACGCTGCCTTGCCCTGCGCGACATAGCGTTGCAGGTCGAAGCCAGTGGGGACGATCACCTTCGCAGTCGTCAGGCTCGGCGCGCGCATCCGGTGCAGGTGGAGCTGCTGGAACCGGGTGGTCCCGGATCTGGTGGAGATCAACGAGACCACACCCTCGCGCACGACAAGCCCCAACGGGTTGATGTCGAACCGCCGGTAATCGCACTTGCCCCGCAGCTTGTAGTCCGCCGTGAGCTGACGGGCCTCGAACAGGGCGCGGTACACGGTTCTGACGACCTCGGGTTCGATGGCAGGCGGGACGACGGCCAGACCGCGAGGCACCACGGTCACCTTCGAGCGCCACGACCTGAAGGCTTTCGAGGAAGCCAACACCTGCTCGGCCCTGCGCGCTCGTGGCTTCAGATCATCGAGCGTCGGCGGCGGCAGCAGATGCCTCAGGTGCTCCTGCGCCATCAGCACCGACAACGCGGTCTCCGCGCTCATCGGAGGGAACTCGACGTGCTGCTCCTCGCCCCAGGACCACTGGTAGGGCTTGGTCGAGGCGTCGCAGCTCACGAGCCGGTCGGCTTCCAGCTTCACCAGCAGCCGCTGCAGCGCACGCATGTTGGTGCGGATGCCTGCACCGCGGAGCCGCTCGAGCAGCGAACGAGTGTCGATCTTGTGGGGCGGCTTCGGAAGGCGCGACAGCACGGCGTGCTCGAGGCGGATCGTCATCCCGTCGAGTCCATCACGTCCTGCCGCCCGCGACCACATGAGCCGAGCCTACCCGCGCAGTGCGTCAAAAACTGACGCACCCGAACCACGGGTTCCTCCCGCGTCCCCGCCGCTGCTATCGTGGTCCCATGTCGGAAGGGTCCTCCCCCAGGGCGTCGCGGGACACCACCTGGCTCCGCTTGCTCACCATCGCCATCGCGTGGCTCGCGCTCCAACAGGTCCTGGCCCGCTACGGCGCCTACCTCGTGCCCCTGTCCGTCGCGCGACACCTCACCCTGCAGACCTTCCTGATGATCGTCCAGGTGGTCGTCACGGCCGCCGGCCTCGGCCTCGCTGCCATCGTCCTTCGATCCCTGCGGCGCGACATGGGCATCGGTCTCCCCTCTCGATGGCAGGCCTCGACCATCCTGCTGTCCACACCGATGCTCTTCGTCCTCGCTTCCTACGTCGCCATCGGCATCGCGCTGCCCACGCTCATGGAGGAGATCGCGCGCGGAGGCGCCGCCGTCTCCCAGCAGAACGCGGGCGAGTTCGGCAGAGCGCTCAAGAAGGACCCGGTCGTGCTCACGGTCGTCTGGGGAGTGGTCTTCGCCCCCTTCGCCGAGGAGCTGCTCTTTCGGGGGGCGCTCTGGTCGGCCGTCGCCAGCCTCACCCGTCGCTTCGAGCGGCCTCGCGAGCAGAAGCGCGACTCCCTCGAGACGTTCCTCGAGGAGAGCGCCGTGCAGCGCGCGGCTCGCGCGGTGTGGCGCTGGGCCCTTCAGGGCGGGATCGCCACGCTGTTCGCCGCCGCGGTCTTCGGCTGGATGCACGCGGACATGAAGGGCGGCGTCGGGATCGTTCGGGTCGTCTCCACCACCTGCCTCGGCCTCGCCTGCGGCGCCGCGCGTCACGTCACCGGCAGCGTGCTCGCCGCCGTGCTCGTGCACTTCGTCTTCAACTTGCTGTCGATCGGTCAGACGCGGCGCTGGTGGGCAGTGGCAGGATTCAGCTCCCTGTACGGCGTCTCGACGCTCATCATGCTCGTCGCATCGCTGCTGGCGATCGCCTTGCTCGTCGTGTGGATCGCTCGGCGCTCCGCGCAGCGGCGTGACGCGATGGCGGCAGCGGAGGAGTCTTGATCAGGTGAAACGGGGTCTCACTGGTCGTAGGCGCCCACGCACACGCCGAGGCCGGTGGGGAGGTTCGTGCTCCCGCCCTGGCACACGCCACCCGCGCACTCGTCCTCGGACGAGGAAACGTGGCAGAGCTTGAGGCAGGTGTTGGTCGACTTCGCGCAAACGTAGCCCTGCGCGCACGGGACATCCTTGCACGATCCGCCTTCGCCCGGTGCGTTCTCCGGAAGCGCCACGCACCCGGTCGTGCCGTCGGATCGGACAATCGCACACGACAGACCTGTCTCGCACGCATTCGGATCGCCGGTGGAGTCGATCGGGTCGCAGCCGCGGGCGGGGATGCAGACCGGCACGCGACGCAGCTCGCTCGGGTTGGCCGAGGGGTGGTCGGTCAGGTAGTCGCGAGCGATCTCCTCGGAGCAGTAAGCACCAGCGGGGCACGCTTCGTTGCCGACACAGCAGAACTTCTGGCACTGCGCGATGGTGGTGCCGACGCAGGCATAACCGGCCGCACAATCTGCGCTGGAGGAGCAGGGGGCCTTGTCCTTGCCCGTGCCAGCGGCGCTGCATGCGGCGAGCGTTTCGCTCGCGCTCCAGGTCACCCGGCAGCCGTAGGCGGGGAAGTTCTCGTCCACTTCGTCGCCGTTGTCGGGCGCCTTCCCCGATGCGCCATAGGCTCCCATGTTGCCCGACGCGGCATCCTCCGCGGTCTTGCCCCCATCGAGCCCCGCTTCGCTGGTCCCTGCAGCGTCTCCGGGGGGAGCGGAATCGCCAGACCCCGCGTCCGCGGGGGCGTAGGAGGAACAAGCCTCAACCAGGTCGGGATTGCACCCGGTGCCGCAGAACGGGTGCATCTGGGTCACCGCGGCGTCGGGCACCGGGGTGGTCACGTCCGCGGATGGCACCGTGTTGTCCACCGCCGCGTCGGCGAAGCAGCCGGTCTCGGGGCATGACAGAGGAGCTTCTTCCAGGGAGCTGAGGGTGCCGCACCCGCAGAGGGCGACGAGAAGGACCGACGCGAGCCGAGGCGAGAAAACGGTGCGAATGCCGTCGAGGCGGGGAGTCAAGCAAGTTGAACGCATGGGAAGGGGCCGGCTCACCCTAGGATATACCACGCTGGGAGCCGGTTCCAAACGACGTGCCAAAGTCGTCGGTCCACGCATTTGCGTCGCACGGCGTTGGGCGCGCAGGGAAGACCCTGGCGCACATGTC
Organism: Myxococcota bacterium; assembly: GCA_022703255.1. Taxonomy (GTDB): domain Bacteria; phylum Myxococcota_A; class Polyangia; order Polyangiales; family Polyangiaceae; genus JACRCQ01. Next base: position 5,429 of record JAKLDZ010000298.1, read on the forward strand.
GCGGTACGCGGCTCCGACGACTCGAAAGTACCGGTGCCGGTGTTCAGGGAGCGGGCAGGAAAGGGGGATCAGCGCAGCTCGACGGTGCGCACCACGCTGTTGCCCGCTGCGTCGAAGACGCGCACGGCCACCGTGTGCGACCCCGGTCCGGCGAGGGGCGCTACGTCGAGATCGAACTCCTCGACCGACTCGTCGAAGATGCCGTCCTGCGGGAAGTAGGGCGTCCACTGCTTCGTCTGCGAGTCCACCGCGACGTCGATCCGGACGATCGGGCCGACACCATCGACGGTCTTGCCGCGGATGCGACGGCCATTGACGGTGAGCTCCTGGAACACGGGAGGCGTGTTGTCGACGATGACGGAGCTCGACTGCAGCTCGTGGCGCGTGACCATTTGTGGGGGGTTGACGAGCTCGTCGGTGGCCTCCACGCGGATGCGGTAGTTCCCTTCGGGCAGTCCGGAGGTATCCCATTCGTAGTCCTTGTCGGAGTGGATGTCGCTCGGCTGCAGGATCGCGCGCCAGGTCTGTGAGCCCTCGAGGCGATACCAGAGCCGGAAACGCAGCTTGTCGGAATCCGGGTTGTCGACCTTCCAGGAGACCTTCACGACGTTGTTGTGCTTGGGGGGCTCGTCGCCGGAAGTCGGCAGCTCGGTCTTGGAGCCGGAGGACTTCGAGGGACGGCCCTTCATGTCGGCGTCGATGGAAGTGATGACGGCGCGGGCGTTGTCGGTGACGAAGGGGATGACGACCTCGCGAAGCAAGGCCTTGGGGTCGCGGGCGAAGCGGGCGCGGACCTGGATGAATCGCCCGGGAGGGCTCGTGATGGATCCGGGCGTGCCCAGCGGCGCGCTCCAGTCGGTCCAGGTGGCATCCGGCTTCTCGGTGTTGCCCGTCCGCGTGGACAGATCGAGCTGCCCGTCAGCACGCCACATCAGCATCCCGTATCGGGCGCGAAGACCGGAGTCGAGCGCCTTGCTGGTCCAGACGGCGTCGGGACCGCCCATCGCGCGCACCTCGCGGAAGACCGTGGGGTCGCTCGTGACGACGTACTTGCGATTGCCGGCCAGGAGCATGGCTCCGACCTGACGTTCCTCGGTGTCGGCCACCAGCGCCGTCGTGTGCGCATCATCGACCGTGTACACCTCCCCCTTGTCGCCCGTGCCGACATAGGGCTGACCGTCGTCGCCGATCGTCAGAGACTGGAAGTGCGTTCCGGCGTCGAACAGCATCTGCTCGGCGCGACCGTCGGGCTCGAAGCGCGTGAGGGTGCCTTTGCCCGGCTTGGGCATCTGCATGGGACGGCTTGGAGCGGCGGGCTGGGAACCCGCGGAGGTGGAGCTGAACGAGGGGACTTCCGGGGGATTCTGGTGCTCGTTGGAGATGGCGTACAGACGCCCATCCTTGCCGATTGCGAGGGCCTTGACGTCGTCTCCCGGGAAGTCGTGCATGACCGACGCGCGACCGGGACCGGCGATGCGGTAGAGGATCGCCTTTCCGCTGGATCCGGCGAACACGGTGCCGTCAGCCCCGATCGCGAGGGACATGATGTGCGACTCGTCGCTGTCGAAGTAGACCTGGGCAGTGCCTGCCTGGTCGATGCGGAACACCTTGCCGTCGGGACCGGTGCCAGCGAACACCGCGCGGGTCTTGGGATCGTAGGCAAGGGCCCACACGTGCTGGGTGTTGGGCAGATCGACCAGGGGCTTGAACTTGCCTGCCCCTTCGAGCTTGAAGATCTTGCCGTTGGGGATCGTGGCGGCGAGGACCGCGCCTGTCGCGTCGGGCGCGAGGGAGGTCACGGCGAGCTGGCCGGTGGCTGCATACTCGGAGACCTGGCCCTGATGGATGCGGAACACCTTGCCGGTGTTGCCGGTGCCGACGAGCACGGAGCCGTCGGCCATGGCGAGCGAGCACCAGGCCGCGGAGGCATCCGGCATGGCGAGGGATCCGAGGACGAGGCCGGCGCGGACCTGGCCGCGGGAATCGACGGCGACGCCTTTGAGGTCGCCGCCCTTGAGGTTGTCGAGGGAGTCGAGGCGGAACTCGCGCGTTCCGACGGCGGCAGCGTCGCGGCTGGCGAGCAGGCCTGCAGCGAAGACGAAGGGCGAAACGAGGCGAAGAATCGAGC
>JAKLDZ010000299.1 GCA_022703255.1 Myxococcota bacterium
AACAGCGTGCTATCATCGGCAACGTGCGAGCCCTCTTGGTGTCGGGATTGGTTGCCGCTTCGATCGCGTTGCTGGCGTTGCTGCCAGGGGACGCCCGGGCCCAGCAGGGGGAGGGGGCATCGAAGGTTCGCTACACGGTGGCGGCCATGGGTGACTCGCTCACCGACTTCCGCTCCCACGGCGGCAAGTACCTGCAGCTTCTCGCGGAGAAGTGCCCCAACAGCCGGTTCGACAGCTACGGCATCGGCGGCCAGATGGTCAACCAGATGCGCGCGCGGTTCGAGCGCGACATCCTCGGCGTGCCGGGGGATCCGCAGAACCCGAAGCCGCGATACACGCACGTGATCGTGTTCGGTGGGGTCAACGACGTGTGCAGCGACGAGACGGCGAAGCGGACGCCGTCGCTGATCACGGGCGATCTGGGCACGATGTACGAGAGCGCGAAGCGCAACGGCATCAAGGTGATCGCGCTGGAGATCGCGCCCTGGGGCGGCTTCAAGAAATTCTACAACCCGCGTCGTGCCGCGGCGACTCGCCAGGTCAACCAGTGGATCCGAGGGCAGGCCGCGCAGGGGCTCATCGACGCCGTCTTCGATCCCGGATCGGTGCTCACCTGCGGCGAGAGCGATCGGTTGTGCAAGTCGCTCTCGTGGAAGGACGGGCTGCACTTCAACGCGGCGGGGCACCGCAAGCTGGGAGAGGCGCTCTACCAGCAATACTTCGCCGACTGCCAGTGAGTCAGCCCTCGAGCTTCGCCCGCTTCTCGGCCAGCCTGGCGTCGAACTTCGCCCGGTCGACCACGAAGCGCTCGTGACGTCCCACGGAAATGCGGTCGACCTGATCGGAGGCTTCGATCTCGAAGACGCACTTGCGCTTGTCGAGCTCGACGAGCCGGACGCGCATGGTGACCTTCATGCCGATCGGCGTGGCGGCTTCGTGGGTGAACTGGAAGCCGGTGCCGACGCTCGTCTGAGCGGGGTCGATGTGTTCGGCCATCAGCTCCGCGCAGGTGACCTCGGCAAACGCGATCATGCGCGCGCTGGCGAACACCGGGGGGACCAGGGGAGAGACCCTGGAGGCGGAGTCGTCGTCGGTGACGACGCGGGTGGCGATTTTCTCGAGGCCGACGGTGAGCATGGCGCGGGAATACCGGGCGAACGCAGCGAGGTCAAGCAAGGGTGAGGCCGTCGATGGCGACGCATCGCGCGGCGTTGCGGACAAGGGGATCGCGTGCGCGAGCAGGGGTGGGGAGCGGTGCGAGGACAATTCTTCTTGACCAGTGGTAGTAGCGGCGGTAGTCGTTAGCCGCGGCTAACAAACGCGACCAAGCCCCTTCGTTTTGGCTTCGAAGAGGTTGATGGCTCGTTGCGCGTGCGGGGGGAAACATCCATCCGGAATACGCTATGTCTACATGTGCCAAGTTTGCATCCCCTGCCTTCGCGAGCGCGCTGCTGCTCGCCACCTCCCTCACCCACGCCATGGATCGATTCGAGATCCAGGTCTACGAGCCGGAGCTGAATCGGCCCGGGCAGCTCGCGCTCGAGCTGCACACGAACTACACGCTGAAGGGCTCCACGACGCCCGACTATCCGGGGCACATCCCGCCGAACCACGTGGGACGCATGACCTTGGAGCCGGCGCTCGGCGTGACCGAGTGGCTCGAGCTTGGCGCGTACCTGCAGATGATGGTCTCGCCCGACGGGGGCGCGCAATGGGGCGGGTGGAAGGGGCGCGGCAAGTTCGTGGTGCCGACGCGACTGACGGGGCGCTTCTTTTTCGGGATCAACGCGGAGATCGGCAAGGTGCCGAGCCGGGTGGAGGAGGACGGCTGGGCGAACGAGTTCCGGCCGCTGATAGGCTACGACGACGGCTGGGTGCTGATCGACGTGAATCCGATCTTCGGCTACGCGTTGTCGGGGCCCGACAAGTTCAAGGTCGACATCGAGCCTGCGGGCAAGGTGACGGTGAACACGCAGAAGGGTTTCGCGCTCGGCGCCGAGTACTACTCGGGGCTGGGGCTGCTGAGTCGCGGGCTCTCTCCCTGGTCCCGACAAGAGCACATGCTCTTCGCCGTCTTCGATCTCAAGGACCCCAAGGGCGCCCTGGAGGAGGAAGAGGGCGGCGAGTGGGAGCTCAACGTGGGAGTCGGTCGCGCCCTGACCGAGATCACCGGCCCCCAGTGGATCGTCAAGTCCGTCGTCGGGCGCTCCTTCTGACGGCCCATCGCGTGAAGCACCGCAGATACGCGCAGGAGAACCAGCCATGCTCAGCAGCGTGCTCCTCTCGTTCGTCGCCACCGTCTTCGACGCCGCTCCTTGGATGGTGATCGGCTTCCTGATCGCGGGATTCGTCAACGTGTTCGTCTCCAAGGACGCGTTGCTCCGCTGCCTTGGAGGACGAGGGCTGTGGCCGATGATCCGCTCCATCCTGGTCGGCCTGGGGCTCCCGATCTGCAGTTGCGGCGTGGTTCCCATCGCCATCGGTCTTCATCGCAAGGGGGCTCCCGTGGGCTCCACGCTGGCCTTCCTGATCGCGGCTCCGGCCATGTCTCCCGCCGCGGCCTTCACCATGTGGATGCTGCTCGGACCCAAGCTCGCCGCCGCCTATCTGGTCTCCGTTGCCGTCACGGCGCTCGCCGTCGGCCTCGTGGCAAACGTCCTCTTCCCCACGCCCGATGCGCCGGTCGGTTCGTCACACGAACGATCGCTCTGCACCCCGGCGCCGGCGCGAGAGCCGGTGATCATCGCCCGGTTCGACCGTCACAACCTCGGACGCATGCTGCGCTACGCGTTCCACGACTACGGCGCCGAGGTCTCCTTCGACATCCTCTTCGGACTGCTGCTCGCAACGGTCGTGGTGGGAATGCTTCCGGCCGATTGGATCGGCCGTCACCTCGGGGTCTCCGATCCTCTCACCTACCTGGTTGTCGCTGCCATCGCGTCGCCCATCTACGTCTGCACCCTCCCCTCCATCCCCGTCGTTCGCAACCTCATCGCGGTCGGAATGGTCCCTGGCGCCGCGGTGACCTACCTGATTGGCGGTACCGCCAGCAACTACGGCGAGATCCGGGCCCTCTCTCGACAGATGTCGCGGCCCGTCGCCCTGTACTTCCTCGGCGCGGTGATGACCTCCGCGTTCGTGTCCGGTCTGTTGATCGATCGTCACCTGTTCGACATCGCCGCGGGGTCCGGCGCCTACGGAGCGATGGGGCGCTATCTGCCGGTGCTGATGCGACCCGAGGCCGAGGGGTTTGCTGGGCTGAGCGTGCTCAGTTGGTTGTGGGGCGGCGCCGGCTCGATCGCCCTCGGCTACGTGCTCGTCATGGGCGGACGCAGCCATGCGCTGCGCGTCTGGAACAACCCCTGTCAGGTCTGCGGCTTCTGGGCGAAGTCCTTCAACGTCAAGAGCTTCCGCGCCTGCGCGCAGCCCTGCTGGGTCGTCCGCACGGTGCGGGCGCTGCACGGCCTGACGGCTCTGGTGCGTGGCGCCCGGGTCAGGCTTCCCGAGGTGGCCGCGCTTTCATCCTCGCCACCGAATCGGCGAGAAACAGCGCAACTCCGGCCCAGATGAAGGCGAAGGTCACGGCGTGCACGGCGGTGAAGCGCTCGCCGAACAGCAGCACCGCACACCCGAGCTGCAGCGTCGGCGAGATGTACTGGAAGATCCCCAGCAGGCTCATCGACAACCTCCTCGCCCCGTTGGCGAACCACAGCAGCGGCAGCGCCGTGATCGGTCCCGCGGCGATCAGCAACAGCCATGGGACCTCGCCGCGTGTCGCGGCCACGGCGGACGCGTGACCGCCGAACCAGAGGAACGCGAGGGCCGGCACGATCAGCATCGAGGTTTCGACGAACAGCCCTCCTGCGGAGTCGATCGCCACGCGCTTGCGCAGCATGCCGTAGGTGGCGAAGGTGCCGGCGAGAACGAGGGAGATGGTGGGGATCACGCGGGAGCCGACGGCGAGCACGACGACCCCTGTGAGGGCGAGGGCGACGGCAACGGCCTGGCGTCGTGAGAGGCGCTCGCGCAGGAAGATCGCGCCGAAGGCCACGTTGACGAGGGGATTGATGAAGTAGCCGAGGCTCGCTTCGAGCACGTGACCGCCCGCAACCGCGGCGATGTAGACGAGCCAGTTGCAGGCGATGAGCAGGGTGGAGGCGAGCAGGGTGCCGATGACGCGCTTGCTGCGAAGCGCTTCCCGCACCGCGCCGAGTCGTCCGGTGACGGCGACCCACAGGGCCATGAACAGCGCGGACCAGAGGATGCGGTGACAGAGGACGACCGGGGCAGGGACCGCCGCGACGGCCTTGAAGTACAACGGGAAGACGCCCCAGCAGGTGTAGGCGGCGATCGCGTAGGCCGCGCCGGACGGCGTGGCGGAGGGGGCTCGAGGGAGTTGCATCGTGATGCGCTTGACCGCTGGCTGCATAGGGGAAGGGCTCGCGGATCGCAACGAGCACGTGGCCCCGGAGGCCTCGTGGTCTACTCTGCGGTCCAATGAACCGCCGAGCCAAGATCGCCATCGCTGCCTCTGCCGGTGCGCTGCTCGTCATCGCTCTGGTGCTGCTTCTGCGCGGCCCGTCCACCCCTGGCACGAACGGCGCCTCGTCGTCTTCGGCGCAAGCGGCCTCCCCGGCTTCGGAGGAGAGCTCTCGAATGGCACCGATCACCGAGTCGATCCGCGATCGGAAGGTTCGTGACGAGGTGCGTCGGAGGATCTACGCGGCGCGCTCGGAGACCCCGCCGGAGCCGCGGGGAGCGCGACGGGGGGCCGGAACGATCGACGGGCGTGCGGATGGGGGAGCGGAGCCGGGGTCGCAGTCGTCGGGGGCGACGTCACGGGAACCGGGGCTGGACGCCACGTACATTCGCCAGGTGGTTCGCGACGACTTCGCGCCGATGGCGAAGCAGTGCTACGAGTCCGCGCTTGCGCAGAACCCGAAGCTTTCCGGCAAGCTGGTGGTGTTCTTCACGATCGTGGGCGACGAGAAGGTCGGAGGCATCGTGGAGTCGGCGGAGATCGCCGACGGGACCACGATCGAGGACGAGCGCCTGCAGCAGTGCTTCACCGAGTCGATGATGACGGTGGCGTTCAAGCCGCCTCGCAAGGGCGGGAAGGTGACGGTGAAGTACCCATTCACGCTGACGAACGACGACGAGGAGGATGGTGGACGGTAGGAGCCGTCTCGACCGATCTCGTTGAGACACCCCAGCGGTTGCGCTCGGGGGCGTTCGCGTCAAAGTTGGCCGATCCCGCAGCGATCGAATACCGAAGGAGCGAATTCATGGGCGTCGAGGAACATCTCAGGGAATCCGTCGTGACCGTGCTCGAGGAGCTCGTGGCCTCCGGCCAGCTCCCCCCCGAAGTGCGCACGGCGGTGTTCTCGTCAGAGCGCCCGAAGGTCGCGGAGCACGGGCACGTGGCGACGAACGTCGCGATGGTGCTGGCGCGGGTGGCGAAGGTGAAGCCGCGGGACCTGGCGGCGACGATCCAGCCGCGTCTTCAGGCGCAGCCGGGGATTCGTCAGGTGGACATCGCGGGGCCGGGCTTCTTGAACGTGTGGCTCGAGCCGCAGGTGTTCCAGGCGGTGCTGCACGAGGTCCAGCAGTTGGGGCTGGGGTACGGACGGGCGCCGGCGGCGACGGGGGAGCGGGTGCTGCTCGAGTTCGTGAGCGCGAACCCGACGGGGCCGTTGCTCGTGTCGCACGGGCGCGGGGCGATCTTCGGCGACGCGGTGGGGCGAGCGCTGGAGGCGAGCGGGCACCGGGTCACGCGCGAGTACTACATCAACGACTTCGGCAACCAGGTGCGTCTGCTGGCCGAGTCGGTGCGTGCAGCGGCGGCCGGCAAGGATCCGCCCGAGGGGGGCTACGGCGCCGCGTACGTGAAGGTGCTCGCGGAGTGGATCAAGGCCAACGCGTCGGAGGCGTTGAAGGACGACGCGCCGGAGGGTTTGCTCGCGCGCCTCTGCATCGGTCGGATGCTCGACGGCATTCCGGGGTCGGACGAGGTCCGTGGCATCCGCAACACGCTGGGGTCGATGGGGATCTTCTTCGACGGGTGGTACTCGGAGGAGAGCCTGCACCGATGGGGGAAGGTGGACGCGGCGTTGTTGCAGCTTCGCGAACGCGGGGTGCTGCTCGAGCTGGAAGACGGCGCGCTGGCGTTCAAGACGAGCGAGGGCGAGGACGACAAGGATCGGGTGATCCGCAAGAACGACGGTCGGACGTACACGTACTTCGCGAGCGACATCGCGTATCATGGGGACAAGGTCGGGCGGGGCTACGAGCGGCTGATCAACGTGCTTGGGGCGGACCACCATGGGTACGTGGCGAGGCTGCGTGCGGCGTTGGACGTGTTCGGCTTCGAGCAGCAGCGGTTCGAGGTGCTTTTGTACCAGCTGGTGAGCCTGCTTCGGGACGGGCAGCCGTACAAGATGGGCAAGCGGCTGGGGAACCTGATCACGATCGACGAGGTCACCGACGAGATCGATCAGGCGGCTGGGCGCAAGGGGGCCGGGGCGGACGCGCTGCGGTACTACTACCTGTCGCGTTCGAGCGAGCAGCCGATCAAGCTGGACATCGAGATCGCCAAGCAGCAGAACCTGGACAACCCGGTGTTCTACCTGCAGTACGGGCATGCGCGGCTGTGCGCGATCCTGCGCCGGGCGAAGGAAGTATTCGGGCTGGAGGCGCCGCGTTTCGGGGTGGCGCACGCGGCGAAGCTGGTGCATCCGGACGAGCTGGCGATGCTGCAGCAGCTCGGCTCCTATCCGCGCGTGGTGCGGGACGCGGCGCGGGAGCGGGCGCCGCACAAGACGTTGTTCTTCCTTCAGGAGCTGTCGCAGCAGTTCCAGAGCTACTTCACGCGTCTCAAGGTGGAGCGGGACGCGATTCTGCCGCAGAGCTGGCAGACATCGCAGCCCGGATGGGAGGCGACGTGGGATCGGGACAAGACGCTCGCGCGGCTCGCGTGGGTGGATGCGATCCGGACGGTGTATGCCGCGGGGCTGTGGCTCCTCGGTATTTCGGCACCCGAACGAATGGTGCGACCGTCGGCAGAGGCCGACGGCGTGGAGAGCGACGACGACGCCGAGCCGGCGACGTCGTGAGGAGCGTATCGCATGGATAGCGGCAACATCCGGAACCTCGAGCAGATCCAGGAGCGGGATGCGAGCTCTTCGGGCTCGCGGCTCGGCACGCTGGTGATCGCGTCGATCGCGGGGGCGTGCATCGTGTTCGCCGCGGTGGCCCTCGCGCGCCGTCCGGCCACAGCGAAGCCCGTGCGCCCGGACCCGCTGGCAGAGTTGGCCGGCAAGGGAACTCCCGCCGCTGCGAAGTCGGCGACCCGTCTGCACGAAGCGGACATCGCCTTCCCGGACCTGCTCTCGGACTCGCCGAATCCGACTGCCGCCCTGGCGACGATCCCGCACGGTGCCGCATCGGCTGACGGAGAGTTTGCCGCGAAGCGGGCCGGTGCTGGCGGTATGCGCCAAGGGCGACACCTCGGTGCATGTGGCCGAG
>JAKLDZ010000003.1:0-24860 GCA_022703255.1 Myxococcota bacterium
GCGAACACGCGCGGCATGGGACGGTCATACACGTGCGCGCGCCTCATGGCGACCGGGAGGCCGGGTCGCTATGATCCGGGGGCCTTGCGCTGCGTGCGCGAGGCGCGGGGGCTGCGATGCAATCGAAGCACACCAGAGAGATGATCGAGCCGGGCGTGGTGCCCGCTCAGTGGTGGAGACCGATCGACGGGGGGAAGCTGCAGTGCGACCTGTGCCCGCGGGCGTGTCGGCTGTCCGATGGCCAGCGGGGGTTCTGCTTCATCCGGGAGCGCAGGGGCGATCGGCTCGTGCTCACGAGCTACGGGAGGGCGTCGGGATTCTGCGTGGATCCGATCGAGAAGAAGCCGCTCCATCACTTCCATCCCGGATCGAGCGTGCTGTCGTTCGGCACGGCCGGCTGCAACCTCGGGTGTCGCTTCTGTCAGAACTGGGACATCTCGAAGGCGCGCGAAGCCGATCGGCTGACCGACGTCGCGATGCCGGACGCGGTGGCGCGGTCGGCGGTGGAGGCGGGGTGCACGAGCGTGGCGTTCACCTACAACGAGCCGGTCATCTTCGCGGAGTACGCGATCGACTGCGCGCGCGCCTGTCACGAGCTGGGGGTCAAGACCGTGGCGGTCACAGCGGGGTATGTGAGCCCCGAGGCGCGACGGGAGTTCTTCGCGCACATGGACGCGGCCAATGTGGATCTGAAGGCGTTCACGGAACGCTTCTACGAGAAGCTGTGCTTTGCGCACCTGGAGCCGGTGCTCGACACGCTGCGATATCTGAAGCGCGAGACCGGGGTGTGGCTCGAGGTGACGACGCTGCTGATTCCCGGGGAGAACGACTCGGACGACGAGATCGCGCGGATGTGCGACTGGTTCGTGCGCGAGCTGGGGCCGGACGTGCCGCTGCACTTCTCGGCGTTCCACCCGGACTTCATGCTACGGGAGCGGGGCAGGACGCCGGTGTCCACGCTGGTACGCGCGCGCGAGCGGGGGTTGTCCGCGGGGCTTCGCTACGTGTACACGGGCAACGTCTACGATCCGACGGGGCAATCGACGTGGTGTCCGGGGTGCGGGCGCATGGTGATCCAGCGGGACGGCTACGAGCTCGGGGCGTGGAATCTCGACGACGGGGGGAGGTGCCTGGCCTGCGGGCAAGCGATTGCGGGGTACTTCGAGTCGGGACCCGGACGGTGGGGCTCGCGCAGGATGCGCGTCACGGTGAGGTGAGGCGCGGAAAACAGCCGCGTTCGATCGCGCCGCGATAGAGCTGCGCGATCCGATCCACGCTCTCTCCGAAGTCGAGGGAGCGCGCCAGCTCAAGACCGTCCCTGCCAGCGCGCGACAACAGCGCAGGATGGTCGAGCAGCGCGTCGATCCTCGCGGTCAGGGCTTCGACATCGCCGGCAGGAAAACGGAAGTCGTCGCCCGCAACGAGCCGCGACGCAGCGCTTTCGGGGCTGTCGGCGACGAGCACGGGCACGCCCAGGCTCATGGCCTCGAGCACCGCGAGCCCCTCGAGCTCCACGTCGCTGCAGTGCACGAGCAGATCCGCGCCCGCGAGCTCGTCGAGCAGCTCTTCGCGAGGCAGGTAGCCGATGCGTGCGCGCGCGGGTCCGAGGGGTGCAGCGAGGCGTGCGAGCAGCTTCTCGCGCGGCCCCTGACCCGCAACGACCAGCCGGATGCGCTCCCTGTACCGCGAGCGTTGCACCGCCCGAATCAGCACCTCCTGCCGCTTCTCCGCGGCCAGACGGCCGACGATCATGATGACGAACTCGCCGTCGTGAAGGCGGGGGCGAGCCGCGACGTGCTCCCGCGCGTCGAGGGGAACACCGTTGGAGACGACGACCGTGGGGGCCCGGAGGCCGTGGGCACGGAGCTTGTGCGCCGCGAACTCCGAGGGACACAGGACGACGTCGGCCCGATCGAACAGCCGGCTGACCCAGAATCGATAGACCCTGCGGCAGAGCCAGGGCCAATCGATTCCCACGCTCAGAAAGCCGTTCTCCGGCTGCACGTGAAAGCCCGCGATGACGGGGCGCCCGGCCCGATGCGCCTCGTCCAGCGCGGCAAACGACAGCCAGAAAGGGAACTGCAGGTGAACGACATCGACGGTCGCGAACAGCCGAGCAAGCAGATCGCGCCGCGGCCACGCCATGACGAAGCCCTGATCGCGCATGGCCCGGATCGGAATCTGGAAGGCGGGCATGCGGACGCAATCCGGTCCGTCCGCGTCGGCGCTCACCACGACCACGTCGTGCCGTCGGCGCAGCCCCTCCACCAGACGGCGCGCCGCAACGACTCCGCCGCTCGGCACCCCGGCCCGGAACGTGTCGCACACGAATGCCACCCGCAGCCGTCGCTCGATCGCTTCGATCCGATCGATCCGTCGCACTCCGGAGGCGTCGTCGTCCCCGGTCCGCTCCGGACTCCCATCGAAAGAAGCGGCCATGGGTTCCCTCCGAACAAGCCCTCGAGCCGGCCGTCGAAGAGCGTCTGTCGCGCTCGACTTCGCCCGCCAATCGGGCGGGAAACCGGCTCCGCCCGGGGCTGTTCGTGGAGTCCGGCGCTCCCGACGTCCAGGGGGTGCGGCGACGGCGCTCGCGCACCATGGATGACGGGGTCGATTCAGCGGAGCAGGGGGGGCGCATGGCTACGGCGATGGCGATGGAAGGCGAGGAGTCTGCGCCGCGGGGCCGTTCGCGGGAGCGATGGCTGCGCGAGCGCCTCGGGATTCCCGAGACGGCGAAGCAGGTGTTGATCTTCGCGGAGACCAGCCACTGGGATCCGAACTGGCTGCACACCTCGGAGGAGTACTTCGATCTGCGAGTGCGAGACACGCTCGACGCGGTATTGCGGGTGCTGGAGGCGGAGCCTGCGCGGGTGTTCTCGATGGAGTGCGTGTTCTTCCTGCGGATGTACTGGGAGCGGGTGCCGGAGCGGCGCGACGAGCTGCGGGAGCGGATCAACAGCGGGCGAATCCGGCTCACGGGCACCGGGATCACGACGCCGGACACCACGCTTCCGATCGAGGAAGCGATCGTGCGCGACTACCTGTCGGGGCGTCAGTGGCTGCGGAGCCAGGGAATCGCCGCGGATCCCGGCCTCGCCTATCTGCCGGACAACTTCGGCAACTCCCCTGCCCTGCCGGCGATCCTGCGCGCCATGGGGGTGCGCTTTGCCGCGATGTCGCGCATCGACGGCATGCACTTCCCGGGCGACGACTTCCGCACGCCGGGATTCTATCCGCGGCCGGGGTCGAGCGCGCGGGCGCTGCACGACCTGGGGACGTTGGACTTCGTGTGGCGGGGCCCGGACGGGTCCGAGGTGCTCTGCCATTGGAATGCGTTCACGTACTTCCAGGGGGACATGCTGGCGTGGCGGGGGATCATCCGTTGGATGAACCGGGTGGTGGGGTGGAGCGATCGATCCGCCTGGCACGTGGACGGCAAGATCCACGGGTATGCAAAGCGTCTGGGGCGGGTCGCCCGGACGCCGTATCTGCTGTGTCCCATCGGGTGCGACTTCAACGATCCGATTCCGGATCTGACGGGTCTGCTGAATCGGTACAACGACAAGAGGTTCCCCAGGACCGGGGTCTTCGCGGTCAACGCGGCGATGGAGGACTACCTCGAGCTGGTGTCGGAATACCGCGCAATCCTCCCGGTGGTCGAGCTCGATCCGAACCCCTATTGGATGGGATTCTACGCGTCGCGGCCGCAGATCAAGCAGCGCTGCCGGAAGCTGGCGGGGACGCTGCTCTCGACGGAGAAGCTGTTGGCGGCCAACGATGTGAGGGAGTCCGTGGAGGCGTCGGAGCTGGTGAATCGCGCGTGGGACAGGGTCATCCTGAGCAACCACCACGACTTCATCACGGGGACGGCGCCGGGGCGGGTGTACCGGATCGAGCAGGACGCGTGGCTGCGGGAAGCGGAGCAGATGGCGGCCGCGGCGCTGGAGCTGGCGGTGGCGAGCCGTTCGCGTGGCGACGAAGAGCAGGAGTTGGCGCCCTGGGCTCCGCCGGACTTCGTGTTTTCGGACGGCAAGCTGGAGGTGAGCACGCGGTGGTATCGGGTGGTGATCGACGAGGCGAAAGGCGGGTGCATCACGGAGTGGACGGTGCCGGGTGCGGAGCGCAACCTGCTCCGGACGCCGTCGAATGATCTCGTCGTGCACCGCGACTCCGGGGGGCTGTGGCGCATGGGACACGAGTACCGCGGAGGGAGCTTCAAGGAGCTCGATCGGGTGAGCCGGCGTCGGGCGAAGCTGCGCATCGAGCCGCAGCGCAGGGTGTTGACGGTGGAGGTGGAGGCGGAGCTCGACGGGCGGCCGACGTTGCGAACGCTGGTGTTCGCGGCGGACAGTCCGGTGGTGCGGATGCGAGTGCAGGGGGAGGCGGGACGGAGGCGCACGGTGACGTGCCGTTTCCACCCGGCGGTGCGACCGGAAGGGCTGGCGATGGATGTGCCGGGCGGGGTGGTGCGGCGGGAGCTGGGCAAGGGGCATGCGCCGACGTTCTGGGCGGCGAGCAGCTTCGTGCACCTGGTGGATCGGCAGGATTCCCGGGGCATGGCGGCGTTCTTCGGGGGACCGGGCTGCGTGACCGCGTCGCCTCAGGGAGCGATCGAGTGGGTGGTGCTGCGCAATGCGCCGCGGGAGATGGCCTGGAGGATCGTGCCGGTGCCGGCGCATCCTGCGCGGGGGGAGAACGACGAGGCGCACGGGTTGGAGTACGCGGTATGGTTCACGGCGCACGGCGACTGGCGCGCGAACGGCCTGCCGATGGCGGCGGAAGAGGCGCTCGAGCCTCTCGGCGCCGACGTCCGGCACGTGCACCGTGCGACACAGTGCGTCGTTCACGCGCCGCCGCACGTGATGCTCCGCGCGCTCAAACGCGCCGAGGACGGCCGCGGGCGGATCCTGCGTCTGCTGACCTACGGCCGCGACCCGGTGACCTTGAAGCTCGCCGATCCGTCGGTCCGCCGCGTGGTGCTCTGCGACGCCATGGAGCGCGATCTATCGGAGAATCTCCTGCACGGCGATTCGTTCACGATCGCTCCGCCGGGAGCCATCGTCAGCCTGCGACTGACCTGATCGGCCTCGCTCTTCGCTACGGCTGCGAGGCGGACTTCTTCACGGTGGTCGAGCCGATGGAATACGGCTTCGGGGTGGGGTCGCAGACGGTGTGGACGTCGCCGATGATGATGGCCTTGGCGGTGACACGGTATTGCCAGAATCGCTGCTCGATCCTGGTGCCGGGGGGTGCCGCGACCTGGACCTGGAACTCGAAGCTCGGGGGGGTGTAGCTGCCGCCATCGGGCACGTGGGCGGGCAACACCATCGACACCACCCCTCCCTGCTTGGAGACCCGCGCGCCGGGGCGAACGTTGGCCGTGCCGGTGTTGGGCACGATTCGCCCCGAGCCGCTGACATAGGCCGTTCCCGCCGGCACCAGCACCGAGGTCGTCATGTCGTGGATGTATCGGAGTCCCGTGTGCGAAATGATCCCGGAGCCGCGCCCGTCGATTCGCACCGTGAACACCTGCCCCGCGTCCACCGTCGCCGGGACGTCCACGATCAGGTCCGCGTGCTGCCCGCTGGGGCCTCGGTCGCAAGACAGCGGCACGCTGACCGACGTCGCGGCGTCGGAGAGCGCAGGGACCGTCGTCGCCGCGGCGCATGCAAGCGCCGCCAGGAATCCTGACCTCGACCTCGATTTCATCGCTCGTCCCTCCGGACTCGTCTCGGGGATGGCACCTGATCGGTCGATAGCACGCGAATCGATGAATCGGTATCGGGGGACGCCGGACTTCGTTGCATGCACGTTTCCTCCGGTGCATCGCGAGCGAATGAGCGAGTCGCGTCGACTCGAGCGCACGGCTGAACGATGCAATCGGCGACCGAATCGCGACTGCTTTACAACGCTCCGGGAGACTGGGCGGAGGTCACTCGACGGGGACGATCGTCAACCGCCATCCGGGCGCGCCGGGGCGCGGGCCTTCCGGTGCCCCGCTCGACACCTCGAGCCGGCTCACGCCCTGGGGCAGCACGACCTCGACATCGGTGCTCGCGTCGGCCAGGCACTCCCCTCGATCCGAGAGCCAGGCCGCACGCACGTGCACACCCGGATCCCCGAACACGCGTGTGCGCAGCCGCACCGGAGCCGGCAGCTCCAGCACATATTCCACGGATGCGGAAGCCTCGGCTCCGCACGCGAGCCGCTTCGGCGCTGCCCGCAGCGCCTCGCCCACGTCCACGAACGGCAGCTCGTCGATGACCCACGGGGAGCTAGACGTGCCCTCGCCCGCCAACCCGGGAGGATCGCCCTCGACCGGCGCGTCCTCGATCACGAACCGGCGCATGCGGTCGAGCGTGGTGAGGGCGAGCAGGTTGCGAACGTTCATGCCGGCGAGGAGCGCCTCGGGAGTGAGCCAGCACCCGCGTCCCTGGGAGCCGACGATATGGGGGCGGGGGTGGACGCCGTCGTCGGCGAGACCGTGGGACGGGATGGCCTGCAGGGCGCGGTGGTAGTCCATGAGGGGGAGCCGCCTGGCCTGGGCGATCACGCGCACGACGGCGTTGAAGTCGGGGATGGCGGCAGACGACGCGGGCTTGCGCAGCTTGGGCGGGACGGTGCTCATCAGCGGGATGACGCCGCGAGCCAGGAGCCAATCGACGTCGAGCAGCAGCTCACGCTCGAACTCCCGCACGGCATCGAGCGTGCTCCCGTTGGTGCCGAACATGAGGAAGGCGAAAGCAGGCTGCGTGCCGTACCATTCCTTGTCGAGGGGGCTGGGACTCCCCTGCCGCGGATCGCGCGCGGTCCACCCCACGCGTGTCGACATGCTCGCGCGATCGAACGAGGTCTTGGGCCTGCCCAGATAGACCTCGTTGAAGAAGCGAAAGGTCGGCTCCAGGTGACCGTACTCTCCGAGGTCGATCGGCTGCTCTGCAAAGCACTTGAGAAAGTGGTTGGAGATCGTGATCGAGTCGCCGACCTTCATGAACACGTTGCGCCGCCCCTTGGATCCCGCCAGCACGGCCTTGAGCCGATCGACTACGGCGCGCGTCATCGGCGAGTACAGGGGACCGACGCGATAGCGCGTGAGCGTCCCGGGGCGCGAGGTCGGGGCGGGGATCGGGGCAGCGACGTCGGTCGAACCGGCCGCAAGCGGCAAGGCAGCGACCGGTGAAGGGACAGCGGCCGGGGCGATCGCGACGTCGGTTCCGGGCTCGGGGCGGGAGGGCGTGGGGACGTGGCTGCACGCGATGAAGGGCGCGAGGAGGAAGCAGGAGCCGACGACGGATGCGAAGGCGAGCCGCCGATGGATCCGCGGACATCGCATTCGAGAGCCGACGAACATCTCGAAGCGGAGCATAGCGCGGCGGAGATTAGCGGCTCAACGATTCGGGGCGCAGGGCGGGGGAGGAATCGTGCCGTTGGCGAGCTTGACGGCCCGGAGACGACCGGTGACGATGCGGGTCTCGCTCCGTGGGAGAGGACGTCATGGAATCCGATCGGTGTGTGAAGTGCGGCGGTCCGGTGGGGATGGCGACGGCGCGCTGCCCGTTGTGCGGAGCGGATCAGAACGCGCAGCCGGTGGTTCCGCCGCCGTTCCAGCCCGCGATCGTGGGGTTGCAGGAGCGGAGAGCGTCGCTCGAGCGCAACCGGCAGAAGGCGCGCACGCGCTCGGTGATCCTCGGCCTGGCCGGAATCGCCGGGCTGCTGCTCATCTCGGGTCTCGGCTACGCCGGCTACAAGATGATCGTCGTGCCGCCGCTGCCGTCGGCTCCGCCTCCGCCTGTGGAGACGCCCCCGGCGGCCCCGCTCACCCTCGAAGGCATCGCCATTGCGAACCCCGCGCGCACGGATCCCACGGACCTGCTTCCGGCGGTTCGACGTCGCCTCACCGAGGGGAGCCCGGACTTCCGCCTCGTCGAGATCGCCGTGTCCCGCGCCAAGAAGGGCGTCGTGGACCTCACTCGCCCCGAGCCGTCGATCTCGTATCGCTACCTGTACGAGCAGAACGACCCGCGCCTGGACAAGGGCGCGCTCAAGCGTGAGCGGGTGGATCTGTCGCTGCACGCGAGCGCGCCGCTGATCGAGCGGGTCAAGCCGGCGGCGGGCGACGAGCCGACGCAGGATCCGCTGTGTGTGTGGTCGGCGGCGTGGAGGGCGGCGGTGGCCGCGGGGTTCCCGGCGGACGCGGAAGTGGACGCGCGGTACGGGCGCAAGGCGGGAGCGGACAGGTCGTATTGGACGCTGCAGGTGGTGGACAAGCCGGAGACGAAGATCGAGCTCGACGGGGTGACCTGCTCGATCCGGGTCAGCCGCTGAGCGCGGGTCGGCCCCGGCTCATGTCGTGACCCGAATCACTTCCTCGACGGTGGTGATACCGGAGAGGACCTTGGCGAAGCCGACTCTTCGCAGCGAGGGGATGCGTCGGACGCGCAGGGCTTCGCGATACTCCGGCGCGGTCGCCTTGCCCTTGATCAGATCCCGCAGCTCGTCATCGAGCTCGAGCACCTGGTAGATCCCGGTGCGTCCCCGATAGCCCGTGCGATGGCAACGCGCGCACCCCTTCGGCTTCTGCACCGGGCTCCCCGCGGTCAGCAGCACCTCGTCGCCGTCCCACAGGTCCGCCTCGAGCGGCACGGTCTCCTTGCAGTGCTGGCAGGCGACGCGCACCAGCCGCTGTGCGAGCACGCCGGTGAGGGCGTTGGCGATGATCCAGGGCTCGATCCCGAGATCGACGAGACGGACGATGGTTTCGACGACATCGGAGGTGTGCAGAGTGGAGAGCACGAGGTGACCGGTGAGGGCGGCCTGCAGGGCGATGCCGGCGGTTTCGGCGTCGCGGATCTCGCCGACGAGGATGACATCGGGGTCCTGGCGCAGGATGGATCGCAGTCCTGCGGCGAAGGTGAAGCCGGTGCGCGGGTTGGTCTGCCCCTGGGTGATCGTGTACATCTCGACTTCGATCGGGTCCTCGAGGGTGACCACGTTGACGCGTGCGGTGTCGAGCAGTTGCAGGAAAGCATAGAGGGTGGAGGTCTTGCCGGAGCCGGTGGGGCCGCAGGTGACGAGGAACCCCTGGGGGCGCCCGATCATCTCGCGCACGCGGTCCATGGTGTCCTTGTCGAAGCCGAGCTTCTCGAAGGCGATGAGGTTCTGCCCGAGCAGCAGGCGGAGCACGACCTTCTCCCCTTGGGTGCAAGGGAAGCTCGCCGCACGCAGGTTGATCAGGTACCCCAGCCCCGCCTCGAGGGTGAACTGACCGTCCTGCGGGATGCGACGCTCCGAGATGTCCATGCGCGCGAGCACCTTGATGCGCGACACCACCTGGCCGGCCACTTCCAGCGGAATCTGCGGCTGCTCCACCATCGTGCCGTCGATCCGGAACCGCACCTGCATCCGATCCCGCTTCGGCTCCAGATGGATGTCGCTCGCGCCGATGTTGGCGGCTCGCCGGATCATGTCATCCAGGATCGTGACCGCGTCGTTGCCGTAGGGTGTGGGGGTGAGCTGCTGCTCTTGATCGGCCATCGCCCCGAAGAATCGCACGGGCGCCCGGGGTCGAGCCAGGGTCCATCGGTGCGGACGGGGTCCGAGCATGTCGGTCGCGGGCTCGACGGCCGTGAAGTAGGATGCGGACGTGAGCCTCGCCATCCGCCTCCTGCTCGCCTTCGGCCTGCTCGCGGTGCTGTCCACCGCGTCCATCGGGCTGCTGGTGCGGCAGGCCTGGCGGCAGTCCGAGTCCGATCGTTTCGCGGCCAAGGTCGACGGTGCCCGACAGGGCATCCAGATGGAGCTGGCCTGGGAGCAGAGCTCCGCTCGCAACATCCTTCGCCCCGTGTGCGATCACGCCGCCTTCGTCGATCAGACCCTGATCGATCTGCAGGCCGGCCGCCTCGACAGCGGACGTCGTCTCGCGCTGGCCCGGCTCGTGCCCGAGGAGATGAAGGCGCTGCAGCTCGACGAGCTGGTGCTGGTGACGGGCACGGGCGAGGTTCTTGGCAGCGGGCACGACGCGTCGCGGATCGGGACGGTGGATGACGCGCTGGCGGCGCAGCTCGCGCGCGAGGATGCGGCGTTCGAGACGCTGCGCGCACCGTCGCGGGACGCGAAGGGGGGCAAGGCGATCCCGCCGGCGTTGATGGCCCGTTGCGTGCGCAGGCAGGCGGGCGTGTCGGTCGGATTGTTCGGCGCACGATACACTTCGTCCATCCTCGACCGCGTGGGCAAGGCCTACGGCGTCCGCCTCGCCGTCAGCGGTACCCCCGAAGCGACCCCGCTGCCCGGCGAGCAGGCCGTCGAGATCGTCGTCGATCCGCGCTCCAACCTCCGCCTGGTCGCCGCGGCCTCGACCCGCGGGCTCGACGATGCGCTCGCGCGGCTGGACAGCGTCGTGCTGTTCGCCGGCGGGATCACGCTGCTGGCTGCCATCCTGACGGCGATCGTGCTCGCGCGCAGCATGGCGCGTCCGATTGCGCAGCTCGCCGCCGAGGTGCGCGAGGTCGCCTCCGGGGAGCCGCGTCCTGTTGCGGTGCGGGGCACGCGGGAGATGCGCCAGCTCGCCAGGGCGTTCAACACGACGCTCCACGATCTGGCGGTGCTGCGCAAGCGCCACGCCGCCATGGAGCGCATCGCCGCTTGGCGCGAGGTGGCCCGGCGCGTGGCCCACGAGATCAAGAACCCCCTCACGCCGATCCGGTCGTCGGTCGAGACCCTCCGGCGCCTGCGGGCCCGCGACGATCCGCAGTTCGACGACTACTTCGAGCAGGCCACCAAGGGGGTGCTCGAGGACGTGCACCGGATCGCGACGATCGCGTCGGACTTTGCGCGCTTTGCGCGACTGCCCGCCCCGAAGCCCGCGCCATTCGACGTGGTCGAAGCGGTCCGCGGCGTGGCGGCGTCGCATGCGGATCCGGCCATCCGAATCGACGTCGTGGCGTCGCCGTGCCCGGCGCTGCGGGCCGATCGCGATCAGATCGTTCAGGTGCTGACGAACCTCCTGCAGAACGCCATGGACGCGGTGCGCGGGGAGCCGTCGCCCGCCCCCCGCATCGAGCTGCTCGTGGAGCCCTGCCGCGGGGACCTGCTGCGGATCGCGGTGACCGACAACGGCCCCGGCATTCCCGACGATCTCGCGGCCCGCCTGTTCGAACCCTACGTCACGACCAAGGCCCACGGCACCGGCCTCGGACTGTCGATCGTGCAGCGCATCGTCGTCGAACACGGCGGCGAGATCTCCTTCGTGCGCCCCCCGAAACGCGGCGCCAGCTTCGTCGTCCTGCTCCCGCTCGTCGGCCCGCCCCCTTCCTCGGTCCCCGCGGAGCTGCCGGAGCCCCGCGGCTGACCGCACGAAATCGCTCGGAATATGCCGGATCTCTTGCATGTTGTGCCCCGTCCCCTAAGGTGCGTTCCCATGCGAGCCCTCCCCCGTCTCCTCGTCGCTGCGCTCTCCGCCACCCCGCTCGTCCTGTCGTGCTCGCCCTCGATCCAACCCGCCAAACCCCGGGCCAAACCTGTCGCCTCGGCCGATGCCGGCGCCGACGCTCCCACCGATCCTCGCTGGCTCCCGGGTCACGTGGTCGCGCAGGTCCCCGAAGGAACCTTCGGCCCCTACGCGGCCCTCGGCGCAAACGGCGGAATGACCCTGCACGCGGCCAACGGAAAGGAGCGTCGTTGGATCGCCACGCCCCTCGACGCGCGCGGCGTGCCCAGCGCTGCACCCAAGGACGTCGGTCGCGCTCCCGACGATGTCGCCGTCGTGGTGGTTCGACCCGGTGCACCTCGCGACGGGTTCGTCGCTCTGTGGGTCCGACGCTCCAATCAGGGGACTTCCCTCGAGACGGTCACCCTCGATCCCGATGGCAGGCCGCGCACCGATCCCGCGACGGTGTCCCAGGTTTCGGGCCAGATCGTGTGGGCCGACGTGGTGATGGTCCCGTCGGGTCCGATCCTGTTCTGGGCAGAGCAGCGACGGGACAAGGCAGCGATTTCCTCCATCCGCCTCGACTCGACGGGACGCATCGCCGGGCAGCCGACGATGATCTGCGCAAACGCGCGAGCGTGGCAGATCGCGCTCACGTCGAACGGCGTGGCCATGGCCCTGGTGCAACCGAGTGACGGTGCAGCCACCGGGTTCAAGGTCTCGCTGCAGCTCATCGACACCGCGGGGCAGCTCGTCGGCCAGCCCGTCGCGGTCAGCGACTCGCCCACTGCCTCGCCCGACGTGGATGTCGTGCGCGTCGGAGGCTCGCTGGTCGTCGCGTGGACGGATCATCGCGACACGGACAATCACGTGTTCGCCGCTGCGCTCGACTTCGCGGGCAAGGTCACGTCGCCGCCTCACCCGATCACGCCGCCCCTCGGAGAGCAGTCGTTCGTCGCGCTCGTGGCCTCGCGTTCGGGTCGCGAGGCGCTCATCGCGTGGGAGGATCTTTCGCAGCGATCACCGCGGAGCCGCGCGTTCCGGGTGGGCACGATCGACGCCGCGGCCGCGGCGGGGCCGCGGACGTTGACGATTCCCTTCCACGGCGGCGATCGAGAGCTGCCCGAGTTTGCGGCGGCACCTGGCGGTTGGGCGGTGATCACGTCGGCTCCCGCGTGCGGCGTCCAGGCCGCGTGCGAGCCGACGGGCCCGGTGGCGTCGTACCTGCGCCTCGACGAAGCCCTGACGCCAGTGGGCGGCGCGCCCTTGCTGGTGGACAAGCTCTCCGGCGCGGTGCCGGCGAGCGCGTGGGGGCTGGGCTGCTCGTCCAAGGAGTGTTCGGTCCTGGTCACCGGGTTCGTCACCCCTGCGCCGGTCGCCGCGGTTCCGCTGCCTCCGAAGAAGGGGACGTATCCCCTCGCTGCGACGGCCGAGACGCGGCCGACTCCGCCGTCGGTCGTGAGCAACACCGTGGTTCGCTCTCTCGAGCACCACATCTCCGAGCTGTCGGCAGCGAACGTCGCGGGCAACACCCTGGTGGGCTGGGTCACCTACTTCGTCGAGCCGCCCAACCCGGCGCGTGCGTCCACCGCGATCGGAGCGGAGCGCGCGTTGGCGAAGACGCAGGCCGGGCCGGGATCGCCGCCGGGTCCTGCGATCCCTGGGGATCCGAAGAAGCCGACGGCGGCCAACCTGTCGGTGGTGGCGCTCGACGCCGAGGGCAAGCAGGTCGGGGCGCCGACGGTGGTCTCGGTGCGTGCGCTGTCGATGGGGGGGGTGTCGATCGCGCCCGGCGCGCAGGGCACGAAGGATGCGTGTGTCGCATGGGTGGCACGCGACGCGGGCGATCCGCAAGTGTTCGTGACCCGAATCAATGCGGAGGGGAAGCGCGAAGGCCAGCAGATGCTGACGCGCATCAAGGGGGATGCGGCGGACGCCGCGGTGGCGTGGGCAGGCGACGGATGGGTCGTGGCGTGGGTGGACTGGCGGGACGGCAACGGTGAGGTGTACGCGGCGAAGGTGGATCGGAACCTGCGCAAGGTGGTGAACGACACGCGGCTGACCAACGCCGCGGGCGACGCCTCCGACGTGTCGCTTGCGGTGCGCGGGAACGAGGTGTTCGTGACCTTCTCCGACCCGCGGGAGCACTCCGCGGACCAGCACGGCGATCCGTACCTGGTGCGCGTGCAGGCGGCCAACCTCGCACGCATCGGTGACGAGCAGCGCCTCGCCTCCTCGCCGCACCACGCGCGCACCCCCCGCGTCGCCTTCTCCGGTCAGGACATCGTCGCGGGCTGGCTCGCCCAGCCGCTGATCGACAGCCCGTCGGATTCCCAAAGCTCCACGGGCCCGCAGTTCGTCAAGCTCGACCCGAAGACCGGCGCGTCGTTCGGCAACGTCATCTCGCCGCGCTTCGACGAGGCGCGCATGCCGACGTCGTTCAACTTCTCGTGCAACGCAGATGCGTGCCGCGGGTTCGTGGCGTCCAGCGTGTTCGACTCGCTGATCGCCGACGCGATCGTGTGGTTCCCGGGCAGTCCGGCGGCACAGACGCGCAAGGTCGCGGCGCTCTCCGGGCCTCCGGGGCAGGACATCTCGCCTAGCGTGGTGGGCGACGACGTGTTCTTCGTGGTGGAGGCGGGAGCGGGAGACGTGCGGATCCGGAGGACGCGGCTCGCGTGGACGACGCAGTAGAGGGCGCCTTGTAGCGACGCCAGAAGCGGTAGTGCGTGAGCGACGTGAGCATCGTCAGCCACTCCACCACACGGAACCGCATCAACCTGTGCAGCCCTCGGTAGCACACGATCAGCACCGTGAGCATCAGCCCGGCTTCGAGGGCGTTGCGCACCACGCCGCCAAGAGCGCTCTCGTTCGACAACCACGGCGCCAGCGTCCGCAGCTTCGGATACACCCACGCGGTCATGGCGACCGACAGCAGCAACGGCACCCCGATCGCGAACCCGTGCGCCGTCTCGATCGCGCGCTTCGGACAGATGTTCATGCACCGCATGCAGCTCTCGCAGCGGTACGACCAGAAGGGACGCCCCCGCACCAGCGTCACGGCGTGCACCGGACACTGCTTGACGCACACGCCGCATGCGTCGCACGCGCGCGATGCCACGAACGACTTGGCGAACCAGAATCGTCCGATGAGGTAGTAGCCCAGGGAGACCGGCGTCAGCACGAGGTCCTGCGGCAGATCCCACAAGGCGCGCAGATCGCGACGGCCGTCGAGCATGCGCTCCGCGAACGCACGGGTCTTCGCCTCGCTGCGCGCGTAGATCGCGCGGATGTTGTCTTCCCGCAGCCCGGGGTGCAGCGAGATCCAGTTCGACGGCAGGTCGATCGGGCGCATCCCCGCGACGCGATACCCCTTGAGCAGGAGCACCAGCGCGGCGAGAAGCTGGGTCACGCCGCTCAGTCCGGGAAGGCACACGCCAAAGAACCGCACGCCGGCTCGCGTGTTGACGACGAACGCGCGATTGGCGTGCTTCGCTCGCGGCAGGGCGAACAGGAACCCCAGCGTGATCGGCGGGAAGTTGAAACCATGGGTCGGCGACGCGAGCCCCACCTCGTCGTCCGGATCAATGTGAACGTCGGCGGGCTCGAGCTTCGCGAGGTCGATCGCCTCTGCGGCGAGACCGCGGGCCCGGAACGACTCGACGATCCAACCCGCGACGTTTCGCGCATTGCCTGTGCCGGAGAAGTAGAACATCCGCAGCATGCAGGGGTCCTGGGCTTCTTGCCAGGTTCCCTCGTACCACGCGGCTTCGTCGCCCGGCGAACCGATGCGCCGGGTGGCTTCGCCACGCCCGCGGTGCCGGTCGCGCCGGGCGTCAGAGGACCTTGGAACTTTTCCCCCGCTTGGGCGTATTCTTCCACGTGCCCCTTGCTCCGGCCCGATTCGTTCGCGGCCCCTCCAACAACCACAAGGAACACTCGATGAAGCGATTCGTCTGCTGCTTGTTGCCGCTGCTGCTCACGCTGGGATGCAAGTCGGGCACGCCCGCTCCGCTGTCGCCGGATGCCGCCCAGCCCGCGTTCGGCCCATCGCCGGTCGCCTCTTCCTCCGCGACCTCCCCAAGCACCTCCGCGACGGTGCCCGTCAACACCGCGAGCCCCGCGACGGCCTCTCCCGCCGAAGCCTCGGCCCTGGCCGCCAGCAGCAACGCCTTCGCCGCCGACTTGTACGCGCGTCTGCGCAAGCAGCCCGGCAACGTCGCCGTCTCCCCGGGCAGCATCACCCTCGCGCTCGCCATGACGTGGGCCGGCGCGCGCGGAGACACGGCCAAGGAAATGGCCCGCGTGTTCCACTTCTCGGGTGCACAGACCGAGGTGGTCGAGAGCGCCGCACGCCAGCTCGCGGCCTGGAAGGATCCGTCGCGCACGACCTACACGCTCGGCGTGGCCAACCGCCTCTTCGGAGAGAAGAGCTACACGTTCGACCCGGCCTTTCTCAAGCTCTCCAGCGATTCGTTCAAGGCACCGCTCGAGCCGTTGGACTTCCGCGGAGCACACGAAGCGGGCCGGCAGCGCATCAACGGTTGGGTGGCCGGAGAGACCCGCGATCGCATCAAGGATCTGCTCCCGACTCGATCGATCGATCCGCAGACGCGGCTCGTGCTGGTGAACGCGGTCTACTTCCTCGGCGACTGGCAGCACCCCTTCGTCAAGGCGCGCACGCGTCCGCTGCCGTTCTTCGCGACCCCGGCGAAGTCGAGCGACGTGCCCATGATGAGCCAGGAGATGCGCTTCGCCTACGGGACGCACGCCGGGGTGAAGGTGCTCGAGATGCCCTACGTGGGCAACGAGCTGGCGATGACCCTGGTGTTGCCGGACGACAAGGGGGGGCTCGACGCGGTCGAGCAGAGCCTGACGGCGGACCGGATTGCGGCGTGGATCGGGGCGATGACGCCACAGCGGGTGCAGGTGACCTTGCCGGTCTTCGAGGTCAATCCGAGCGCTTCGCTGTCGCTCAAGGACACGCTCAAGGAGATGGGGATGCCGCTGGCGTTCCAGAACGGGAGGGCGGACTTCTCGGGGATCGCCAATCCCCCGAACCCCGCCGACCGGCTGTACATCGGCGACGTCTTCCACAAGGCGTTCGTGCGGGTCGACGAGAAGGGGACCGAGGCGGCAGCGGCGACGGCGGTGGTAATGCCGCGATCGGGCGCCAAGCCCGAACCCGAGAAGACGTTCGAGTTCCGGGCCGATCACCCGTTCCTGTTCTTCCTTCGCGACGTGCGCTCCGGGATGATCCTGTTCATGGGGCGCGTGAGCGATCCTGCGAAGAAGTGAGCGGCGGCGCCGATCACCGCCTCACGCCTCTTCGCTTCGATCCCCTGCAGAATCCTTCGAATCCGCAGCTCCGCCGGGGCGCTGCATCTGCTCGAGCAGCTCGGTGTGGAAACCCTTGAAGGCCGATTGAGGCGGCCACGCGGGCGCGTCGGCCAGCAGGCGCGGCACGCGCCACCGCTCGCCTCGATCGACCGCGATCACGGCTGCGGCGTAGCGCATGGCCCAGCTCACCATGGGGCTGCGCTTCGCCACGTGCTCGAGCAGCTCCAGGTCTCCCTGGCGGGCGGTGTGCGCGAAGGCTCGCGTGAGCGCCGCAAGCGATCCGCGCAGCGTCAGCACCTGCTTGCGGAGCCTCGCGTTGACAGGCGGCACCGGAAGCTGCCCCATCGCCTCCGCAAGGCGCACGGCCTGATCGCGGTCGCCGTCGAAGGCCTCGAGAAGCGTCTCGACGAAGAGCCTGTGCTCCGTGGACGCGTGCCACAGCGGTCCGCGCCGCAGCTTGGAGAGCTGGCTTCGCGCCTCCTCGACCCAACCGTAGGCGGCGAAGGCCGTGGCCGACACGAGCGCAACGACCGCCTGGTCGTGCGTACCGCTCTCGATGGCCCGGCGCCAGGCGTCCACGACGCCCTGAGCATCGCCGGAGAGCAGCAGCCTGCGGAACCTGCGACGGGAGATCCACGGGGGGATCAGCGCGAGCAGGGCGACCACCAGGAGCAGGAAGGAGACCCAGGGGCGATCGACGGACTGGTGGAGGGCGAGGGCGACGAGGGCGGCAGAGCAGACGAAGAGCGCGCGCCGGAAGAAGCGCACCCAGGGGTTGGTCTGCTCGAGGGGGTTCACCACGACGGTCGTCCTACGTGCTTCCGAAAGAAGTGATGGCCCTTCGGGGAGGCGCAGGCAAGGCTCGCAACGTGCTCGACATCCCCACGGGTCTGCGCTAGAAGCTCGCATACGCGAAAGCGTGTGTGGCCTCACCGACTACGCGCTGTGAACCCCGCCAGGCCCGGAAGGGAGCAACGGTAGCAGAGAGCGGGTGTGGTGGGGCCTTCGTGTATCGGGACGCCGCGTGTCAGCCGCGCAGCTCCGCCATCGCCAGATCGCGATCCGGTCCGGCCTGCAACAGGGAGCCCGCCAACGCGACCGTGTCCACCCGGGCGTCGTGCTTGCGCTCACCCCGCGCCACCAGACACGTGTGCATCATCGACAGGCGACAGAGCGCCCCCTTCGCTCCCAGATGCTCGACCAGCGCGGTCGCAACCCGCTCGCCGATCTCCTCTTGAAGCACCAGCCTGCGCGCGCACGCGTCCACCAGCCGCGCCACCGTGCCCAGGCCCGCGATCCGATCGCCCGGCACGTAGAGCACGGTCGCGCTCCCCACGGCCGGCAGCAAGTGGTGCGGGCACACCGTCACCGTCGCCAGGTTGCGCAGCACCACCAGCCCCTTGTCGCCCGCGCCAGCGGCTGACGATCCGTCTCGCAGAATCGCGGGAACGTCCCGCGTCTCGCCCGCGAGCAGATCGTTGGTCCAAGCCTCCACGACGCGTTCGGCAGTTCGCCGCAGGTCCGGGTTCGCGTCGGGATCGTGGCCGAGACCCCGCAGGAACTCGTCGATTCCGCGTCTTGCCCGCTGGATGTCGATCGATCGGCTCATGGTTCCGGCGTCTCCTTGGGTCCGGCCTCCGTCGCCTCCAGTCCCCACAGGACGCGCACGGCGCGCGGGAGCTCGGGCGGTTTTTTCTCGACGCCGCACAGCTTGCACTGGCTCGGCGGAGCGTTTTCGTTTTCGCAGTGGCGGCAGCCGGCGAAGACCCGCGCGGCCAGCTCGAAGTCCTGCCGAAGACGCTGCAGCACGGTGATCTTGCGCTGCATCTCCTCGGTGAGCTGCTCGAGGAACTCGCACACGCGCTTCGAGGCCGCGGCGCCGGTCTTGCTCGAGCGGCGCAGCTCCAGGATCGTCTTGACCTCTTCGAGCGAGAGACCCGCCTCGCGCATGTCGGTCACGAGGATCAGCTTGTCGAGCTCGCGCGGCCCGAACAGCCGGTGCCCGCCGTCGCTCCGCTGCGCCGGAGTCAGGAGCCCCTCCTCTTCGTAGAATCGCACCGTGCGCAACGTGCTGTGGGACAGACGCGCCATGTCGCCCGTCGTCAGCAGACCGTCCTTGCGCCCCTTGCGCCTCGCGCTCCCGCGCTTCGGCTCCTGATCCGTCTCCGATCCGCTGTCCATTGCGCCGTCGATCCTGGAAGCCGCCTGTCGGGATGTCAAGCCGCGCCCCCGTGTGTCTCGTGCGCGCAAGCCCCGGCCAACGACCGTCCGCTCATTCGCCCGCGACGTCCACGCTCGCATCCTGCGCGCTCGCCACGCAATCCCATCGCCAGTAGCCGTTCCAGCACGTCGCCACCCCGAGCCCGCCATCGCAGGCCCCAAGCGTGCACTGCAGCCCGTCGGGCACACACGCCGCCGCCCCCGCATCCACGCGGATCCTCCCGATCCCGTCGAGCTCGATGGCAAGGTCGCGCAGCGCGTCGCAGGGCACCAGCGAGTCCGACGGCGCCGTCGGCGAATAGTTCGGCGGACGAACCTCTTCGTCGTCGCCACACCCCGGCAGGCAGCTCAGGAGGATCGGCAGGGCCCAGGAACGCATCCGGATCATCCGAACACCCAGAACAGCGCCTTGGTCAGGAAGAAGTCCGCGATGAGGATCGCGATGGAGATGACCACGACCGTACGGGTGGTCGCCTTGCCCACGCCCTCGGTGCCGCCCGTCGTGATCAACCCGAAGTGACACCCCACCAGCGCGATGATCGCGCCGAAAAATGGCGTCTTGCAGATCCCCGACAGGTAGTCCGACATGGCGACCGAGTTGAGCGCGGTGCGCAGGAAGAACTCGGGCGGGATGTCGAACTGGGAGCTGGTGACGGCCATTCCGCCGGAGAAGCCGAACACGAGGGCCAGCATCGCCAGGATCGGCATGGCGATGACGGAGGCTGCCACGCGAGGCAACACGAGCTTCTTGACCGGATCGGCGCCCAAGGCGCGGATGGCATCGACCTGCTCGGTCACCGCCATGGAACCGACCTCCGCGGCCATGCCCGCGCCGACGCGACCTCCCACGATCACCGCAGTGAGCGTGGGGGCGAGCTCGCGCGCGAACGACAGGCCGAGCACGCGCCCCGTGTACTCCATGGCGCCGAACTTCTGCAGGCTGATGGCGAACTGCACCGCCATGACCATGCCGATGAACACCGCCGTGACCGAAGCGATCCCCACCGACTTCACGCCGACGGACTCGAGCTGGTAGACGATCGCGCGCGCCTCGAAGGGGCGCGTGAAGAAAGCGCGCGCCGTGCGGACCGTCAGCAGCGACACGATCCCCATCTGGTCCACGAGGTACAACACCTTGCGCAACCACAAACCCGGCCCCGGCGCCGGAGGCGGCACGTTCTTCATCAACGGCGTGGACAGCGGGCCGTCGGCCAGCATCGACCCCGAATCGGGCCCACCGCTCCCCGACGGCCGATCGACCATCGCCGTCAGTCCTCCGCCACCGCGTCGCGGTTCGCGCGGAACCCCTCGACGAAACGGTCGAACGGCGCGGCTTTCTTCGCGACGCCCTCGGCGTCGGTGATGAACAGGAAGTCGTACACGCACCCGTCCTTCTTCAGCACGTACACGACGAACCCCTTGCGAACCCCGTCGAGCCGCGCGGACATCTCCGTGCGCAACGCTTCCCTGCCGTCCAACGCCACCTTCCGCTGAGCTCCCGGCTCGCGATCGGTAAACCGAAGGAACAGATGGCTGGTCAGTGCCTCCAAGGGCACGTCCTCCGCGTCCCTGCCGCAACGTCCCCCCACCGCGATCGTCGCGTCGTTCGCGTCGTCCCGGAACGTGAGCAGGGCCCCTTTCGCGTCGATCTGACGCCAACCAGCAGGCGCGTCGCCGGTCCGAAACTCGATCCCCCCACCGCGATAGACGCGCCCCTGATAGCTCGCGCCGCAGGCCGTGGCGAGCCACGCGAGTGCGAAGATCAGGAGGCGAACCCGGGAGCCGCTCACGGGGGGAACCCTAGCACGGAGCACCGGCGAGAGGGGTCTTCGGCCTGCCGCATCGGGGCCCGAAGTCAGCGCCGGTCCCACCAGGTGGGCTCCCGTCTCGGATAGCGTCCTGCCCTGCGCTCCTGCACGCGCCAGCCTCTCCAGGGCTCGTAGGCGACGGGCTGCTTGCCCAGCATGGCCAGCCTCACGAGGAGCAGCCCCGCGACGAACCCGCCGATATGCGCGAAGAACGCTGTGCCGCCGCCAGACTTCGGCACTGCCAGGGAGCCGATCCCCGAGAGCAACTGCAACGCGAACCACTCGAGGATCACCAGCCAGGCGGGAAACTCGTAGAACGTGATGATGATGAAGATCGGAAGCGCCACCAGCACGCGCGCGCGCGGGTAGAGCGACACATAGGCCGCGAGCACGCCCGCGATCGCGCCCGATGCCCCCACCATCGGCACGACCGAAGCCGGGTCCACGAACATCTGCGCCCCCGCTGCCAGCACCCCCGCGGCCAGGTAGAACAGCACGTAGCGCACGTGCCCGAGGGCGTCCTCCACGTTGTCGCCGAACACCCACAGGAACAGCATGTTCCCCCCGATGTGCATCCAGCCGCCGTGCAGGAACATGCTCGTGAAGATCGTGATCGCGTCGGCCGTAGGGTTCGCCAGGAACCGCGCCGGCACGAACCCCCAGTCCTGCACGAACTCCGCGTAGCCCGCCTCGATGCTCGCCAGCTCCCACAGGAAGGAGATCACGTTGAGCGCCAGCAGAGCGTAGTTGACGAACGGGAACTGGCGGGTGGGCAGCCTGTCGCGCAGGGGGATCATGAGTGGGACGGAGTGTAAGCATCCTGCCGCCGCGACGCCACGCCGCGACGCAGGACCGAAGCGCCTAGAGCCCCTGCTCGGCCAGCTCGCGACCCAACGACACCATCTCGATCGCGCTCACCGCGGCGTCGAAACCCTTGTTCCCCGCCTTGGTCCCCGCTCGCTCCACCGCCTGCTCGATCGTGTCGGTCGTCAGCACGCCGAACGCCACCGGCATCCCGCTCGACATCGAGATGTTCGCCAGCCCCTTGGAGACCTCGGCTGCGATGTAGTCGAAGTGCGGTGTGGAGCCGCGGATCACCGCGCCCAGCGCGACGATCGCGTCGAACTTGCCGGGCTTCGCCAGGCGCGCCACCGCCAGCGGGATCTCCCAGGATCCCGGCACCCGCACGACCGTCACGTTCCTGGCCTCGCAGCCGTGCCGCGACAACGCGTCGAGGGCGCCGTCGATCAGGTGATCCACGATGAAGGAGTTGAAGCGGCTCGCGACGATCGCGAAGCGCGCCCCCGGGGGCACGACCAGCGCCCCTTCCACTACCCGCGGCTTGATTCCCTGTCCGTCGCTCATCGTCGTTCCTCCGAAACCCTTCTCAGTCGCTCAACCCGACGCTCTCGACCACCTCGAGACCATAGCCCGCCAGCCCCGCGATCTTCCGCGGATTGTTCGTCAAGAGCGCGATCCGCCGCAACCCCAGATCCGACAGCACCTGCGCCCCCAGCCCGAACTCCCGCAGCGGAGGCGGCCCGTGAGGCTTGGAGTCCGCCGACGCACCCAGCGCCTCGAGCTCGGCCACGACGTCGCCGTCGCTCGGCAGGTAGAGCACCACGCCGCGCCCCGCCGCCTCGATCATCCGGATCGCCTTGCGCAGGTGATGCCCCCCCTCCGAAGACGGAGAGCAGAACAGGTCCGCAAGCATCGACCCGCGATGCACCCGGCACAGCACCGGCTCGTCTCCCCCCTCCACATCGCCCTTCACCAACGCCAGGAACTTCTGACCGTGCATCCCCTCTTCGTACGCGTACGCCGTCCACTCCGTCTGCGTCTCGTCGAGCCGCAACGGATGCGTCGCCGCGCACTTCACCAGCGTCTCGGTCTGCATCCGGTACTGGATCAGATCCGCCACCGTCAGGACCATCAGCCCGTGACGCTCCGCGAACTCCTCCAGATCCGGCATCCGCGCCATCGTGCCGTCGTCCTTCATCACCTCGCAGATCACACCCGCCGGACACAGCCCCGCCATCCTCGCCAGATCCACCGAGCCCTCGGTCTGCCCCGTGCGCACCAACACCCCGCCCTTGCGCGCGCGTAGCGGGAACACGTGCCCCGGGATCACCAGGTCCTCCGGTCGCGATGCCGGATCCGCCGCTACCCGGATCGTGTGCGCCCGATCCGCCGCGCTGATCCCCGTCGTCACCCCGTGCCGCGCTTCGATCGACACCGTGAACGCCGTGCCCAGGGGCGGCGACGCGTGCCCGGGCGCTGCCATCAACGGCAACCGCAGACGCTCGATCTGCTCCTCGGAGAGCGTCTCGCAGATCAGCCCGCGACCGTGCTTCGCCATGAAGTTGATCGCCTCGGGCGTCACCCGCTCCGCTGCCATCGTCAGATCGCCCTCGTTCTCCCGGTCCTCGTCGTCAACCAGGATCACCATGCGCCCGGCGCGAATCTCCCCAAGCGCCCGATGTACCCGCTCCAGCAGTGCCGGCTCGATCGTGTGTCGTCGGGTCGTCATGTCCTGCTCCTGCAGCGCTTCCTGCCGAT
This sequence comes from Myxococcota bacterium, assembly GCA_022703255.1. GTDB lineage: Bacteria > Myxococcota_A > Polyangia > Polyangiales > Polyangiaceae > JACRCQ01. The sequence goes on from JAKLDZ010000003.1 coordinate 23,353, forward strand.
CGCTCACGGTCACCAAGGTGTCGTTGCTCATAGGAATCCTGCTGCTGCCAGGCTGCTCTTCAGCCCGTCGTCGGTCGATTCCCCCGACCCCCGCTCGCCTGAACCCACGTCGAGACAGCGCGCCACGTAGCGCGCAAGCACGTCGACCTCCACGTTCGAGATCTCCCCGGCCCGACGCGACGCAAGCAGCGTCGCCCCCTGCGTGTGCGGCACGATCATCACCGTGAACCGGTCCGCTCCCACCTCGTTCACCGTCAGGCTCACCCCGTCGAGCGCGATGGAGCCCTTCGCCGCCACGTAGCGACGCACGCCCGGATCCATCCCGAAGGTGAGCTCCACCGACTGCCCCACCGCGCGGCGGGTCAGCAGCTTCGCGCGCGCGTCCACGTGGCCCGACACGATGTGCCCGCCCATGCGCCCGCCCATCGCCATCGCCCGCTCGAGGTGCACCCCCGCGCCGATCGCCAGCGCCCCCAACGTCGTCCGCGCCAGCGTCTCCGCCGATGCGTCGGCCTCGAACCCGCCCGCGACCACCGCATCGACCGTGAGACACACCCCCATCACGGCGATCGATTCACCGAGCACCAACGGCGCGAGCGTCGTTTCGACCGTGAGCCGCGCGCCAGGCCCTCGCGCCGTGCGCGCGACCAACCTGCCTACGTCCTCGACCAGCCCGGTGAACACGGCGAAGGCTTTAGCGCCGGACCGACTCCTCTGCAACGCGCCCCGCGCGCAACGCGGGAGGTGAACACGCGATCCCCTCTGCTGCTCTCGACCGAAGTGCCCGACACGGTCGTCGAGGCCGTCGATGGACGCTATCCTCACGAGCATGTCGTCTGGTGTCTTCGCCTCGAACGCAGCGCTTTCCCTGGGGGATCTCCGATGAACCGACCTCTTCGCACGCCCCACTCCCGCGCACGGCTCGCAGCCCTCGGAATCACGGCGTTGGCCGCGATCGCAGCGAGCTGCGGCGGCTCGGACACGGACGACACCTGGGGAGGCAAGGCCGGGAACGGCGCAGGCAACGGCGGGGGCGGGCTCACCGGTGGCTCGGCCGGCAGCGCGGGGTCGTCGGCGGGCAACGCCGGCTCGACGGCGGGCAACGCCGGCTCGACGGCGGGCAACGCCGGCTCGACGGCGGGCAACGCCGGCAATGCGGGCTTCGCCGCCGGCAGCGGGGGAGACGGGGGGAGCCAGGCAGGAAGCGGAGGCGCTGCGGCCGGGGCAGGCGGGGGCACTTCCGGATCGGCTGGCGCGGGAGGGGCCGTCAAGACCGTGGAGTGCAGCGTGTCCCCCCTGGTCTGCGGGGACATCGGCCCGGACGAGAACTCCCAGCTCTACGGCTGCTGCTCAGGCAACACGGTGTACTGGTGCGACGACGAGGATGGCGCGTGGGAGCTGCACGACGTCGTGTGCGACACGATGGACGGCGTCTGCGGCTACGCGGTCGACTATGCGAGCGTGTACTGCGTGGAGCCGCCGTGCACGCCAGGATCGTGCGACCCCGG
>JAKLDZ010000003.1:24956-41862 GCA_022703255.1 Myxococcota bacterium
CGGCGTCTGCGGCTACGCGGTCGACTATGCGAGCGTGTACTGCGTGGAGCCGCCGTGCACGCCAGGATCGTGCGACCCCGGGCTCGAATGCGTGAACGGCCAGTGTGTGGAGCCGCCGTGCACGCCGACGTCGTGCGCGTCCGGGCTCGTGTGCATCAACGAGCAGTGCCTGCCGGATCCCGGCCCGGGTCCGGGTCCAGGCCCAGGGCCCCTGTGCCCGAACCTGCCGCCGGTGGCTTGCACCGGGAGCGAGGCGTACTGCGGCGAGCTCGTGCCCTTCGACCCGGACAACGACCCGGATGGTTCGGGTTACGACGCAACTCTTGGGTACGTGGACTATCCCGTGCGGGGCGAGAGCTGGGGCAACCAGTCGAGGAGCTACCTGCGGCGCGACCTGATGATGCTCGCCAAGTACGCCACGGCCTTCGTCGCCTGCAAGACCGCCGAGTGGAGCACCGGCAACGGCATGCCCCTGGGGTTGGTGGACATGAGCACGTCGTCGGGCGCGGCCCCGGGGCCGTGGGCGAGCAACACGCTCTCCCACCCGCCCAACACGCACCTCAACGGCTTCGACCTCGACGTGGCCTACTACCAGAGCGGAACCCTCGACAACAACACGCGATCGGTGTGTCCCCATACGTCGGGAGGGCAGGACGTGTACCACTGCACCGGCGCTCCGAACCTGCTCGACAAGTGGCGGACCGCGCTGTTCGTGGGCGCGCTGCACGAGCACCCGAAGCTGCGTGTGGTGGGGGTCGACGGCAAGGTCGGCCCGCTGGTGCGGTCGGCGATCGCGCGGCTGTGCGAAGACGGGTGGCTGTCGAACGCGGCGTGCGGGAAGGTGACGCTCTGGCTGGCCTACGAGGAGACGAACGACGGGTTCGGCTGGTACCTGTTCCACGACGCGGTGATGCAGGTGAGCTTCTGAATGGGCGAGCGCGAGGCGTCGCGATCGTCCGGACCGCTGCCCTGCCGGGCCTGGCCCTCTGAGGCTTAGACCCTCCGGGGGCTTCTGCTATAGTCGGCCCATCTTGGCGGGGCGATCCACAAACCTTCGACCGACTCTGTCGCGCGCGCGCGTCGCGGCGATCTCTGCGGCGATCGCGTCCCTCGCGGCGCCCGCGGTCCTCACCCAAGGGTGCGGCGCGAGCTACCAGTCGATCCACGAAGGCGAAGTGCGCTTCGAGCACTGCTACCGTCTCGATCTCGATGCCGACGTCTCGTTGAACTATCGGCGGGAGTGCTGGGTCGAATGGACGAAGTTCTACACCTACGGCCAGACGCGCGATCGGATCGAGTTCGCGTTGCGTCGGGCACGGGAGCTCTCCGCGCAGCTCGGTGACGCCGATGCCGGAGCGCCCGCCACGGAAGCGGGCACGGAGCCCTCGACCCCGCACCTCACCCCGTCGCCAACGAGCCGGTTCGAGCCCCCGCCCGCGGTGGTGGCCGCCCCGTTGCGCGATGCCGGGGGCGATGGAGCGCCGTCGGCGACGTCCTCGTCCGCGGCGTCGAAGAGCAACGCCGTGCCGCTGGACGGGTGCGAGATCGACCCGCTCGACGGCCCCCCCGGGCAGAACTGCATCCTCATGTGCGGCAAGAGCTGGCGCTCGTGCGTGGACCGGTGCGAGGAGAAGGGCCGTCAACAATGCCGCACCACCTGCGGCATCCGCTTTCGCACGTGCACGGCACGTTGCCTGTAGTGCGTCCGTTGACCGCTGCGGCCAGATCCCCGATCCACGCACACCGCGTCGCGATCGCGCGCGCCCTGCCCGAGCTCGGGGATCCGAGTGGAGGGCCGGGCGACCGCGCGGCGCGTCGACGCTTTCTCGCGCTGGCGCTTGTGGTGCTCGCGTGGCGACTGGAGCAGGCGCTCGGGGCGCGGGGAACGGCCGAGCCGCTGCGAATCGAAGACGCTGTCGAGGCGCTGTCCCGGGGTCCTCTGGGGGGCAGGTTGGGGATGGGGACCGATCCCCACGAACTTGTTGGGATACACTTGGACGCACGCGCGCTCGGCGTCATCGGGGAGACCCTGGCAGAGGTGCCGGTCCCCTCGATCGACGCCCAGCCGGAGCTGGCGGACCTGCCCGGACTGCTGATCGAAGACCTGCTTCCCGCGGCGGAGCGTCGGCGCGGGGGCGAGTTCTACACCCCGCGCTGGCTCGCGGAGCGGACCGTCGCGCTGTCCGGCTGGTACGAGCGTGCCGGAGGAATCCTCGTGGACCCCTGCTGCGGCGCCGGAGCGATGCTCGTGGCGGCGATTCGCGCCCAAGGGGCACAGCTTGCTCGAAACGGCACGCCCGCGGGAGAAGTCGTATCCCACCTCGTCGAACACGTGCGCGGCGCCGACCTCTCCCCCCTGGCGGTCCTCGCTACGCGCGTCGCCTGTCTGACCGCCCTCGCCCCCTGGCTTCCCGGCAAGCTGCTGCGGATTCGAGCCGATGTCGCGGATGCCCTGGCCGACGACGCCCCGCCCCGGGAGGCGGACGTCGTCGTGGGCAATCCTCCCTGGATCCGGTGGTGCGACGTCCCCGAGGGGCAACGGGAGCGGACGCGACGGGCAGCCCGGGACCTCGACCTGATCCCCCGGCAGGTGTGGCACGGCGGCTCGGAGGTGGACCTGTCGGCGGTCCTTGCGATGGCCTCCACGGAGCGGTTGCTGCGGGACGGCGGTCGAAGCAGCCTCGTCTTGCCACGGACCCACCTGCACGCCCCGGCTTCGTTCCGGTTCCGACAGCTCGCCCTCCCCGACGGGACCCCGCTCTGTCTCGAGGCGATCGAGGACTTCGAGGCGGTGCCGTCGTTCCGGGGCGCAGCGGCCACTGCGGCGGTGGTGGTGTGGAGCCGCAAACCCGCGGGAGCTTGCGCTCCGGCGTGCGCGAGATACGAGCTCCGCGACGGATGGAAGCCCGACGCGGCCACCCCCTGGAAGGAAGCGTCGTCGCGCATGACGCGCCTGGAGCGCACGTGGGTCGCGTCGCCTGGCGACGGCCGGTGGTGCCTGGTTGGCGGGGAAACGCGGGCCGCGGCGAGCTGGATGGGGGAGACCGAATGGGTTCGGGGGCGCAAGGGGCTCACGACGGATCTGAACGACGCCTACTTCGTGGAGGTGGTTGGGGAGGGGAGCGGGCCCGGGCTGGTGCGGGTCCGGGCCGGGGGGGCGGGGCGACGGAGTCGGCTGCCGTCCCAGGAGTTCGAGGTGGAGCGGGAGCTGCTCTGGCCGCTGTTGAAGGGGGCGGGACAGATCCGACCGTTCCACTGCGCTCCGCTCACCCAGGCGGTCATTGTCCCGAATACCGGGATACAACAACTGCAAAGCGCGGAGGATTTCGCGTCCCGATATCCCGCCGCCCATGCCTGGTTCCACCGGATCGAGACCGGATTCGACCACGCCCTGTCCCGTCGCTCCACCTTCCGACGTGCTTTCGGCAAGGGATCTGCCCCGTTTTTTGCTGTCTACAACGTCGGGGAATACACTTTCCTCCCCTTCAAGGTCGTCTGGCCCGAAATCGCATCCCAGTTCCGCGCCGCCGTCTCCCTCCCCTGCCCCCCAGGACCCGGACTCGATCCGCTCCCCGTCGTCCCCGACCACAAGCTCTACTTCGCCGCCTTCCCCCAGCTCGCGCCCGCCGACTACCTCTGCGCCTTCCTCAACGCCCCCTCGGTCCGCAAGACCGTCGAGGCCGTCACCGCCCGCCTTCAGATCGGCACCCTCCTGCGCCAGATCCGGGTCCCCACGTTCGACCCCGCGCTGCCCGCCCACCTCGCGCTCTGCCGGTTCGGCCAGGAGGCCCGCACGCGGGGAGGCGCCTGCGACGCGACCCGGCTCGATGCCCTGGTCCGGCAGGTCGCGGCCTCGACGCCGGGGTGAGGCCGACTAGCGCTGGGGGTAGGCGCCGGCCGGAACGACCGCCTGCGCTTCGGAGGGAATGGACGCGGCCGGCTTGATCGCCACCGGCTCGCCGCCCTTCGCCAGGTAGTGGCCGTACTGCTGGTGCCTCAGGTGCGTCATGCCCGTGACGATCACGATCAGCGCGGGGTACATCCCCACGAAGCACATCGCATAGCCCACGAAGATCAGCGGCGTCGCGACCAGGCTGTACACGAAGTTCGAGAGCAGCACCGCCCACCATGTCTTGCCCGCGTAGTCGAGAATCCTGCCCATCGACAGCGATGCCGCGAAGTCCTCGGTGAGCTCGGCGCGCGTCATCGCCGCGTTCATCACGGCCCCGAGCAGGAGCCCCACGATCCACGACAGGACGATCCCGACGACCCCGACCAGGATCATCACGGCCGGCTCACGCGTCGCGGCCGCGCCCGCCACGCCCATCATCATGATGGCGGTGACCACGACGCTGATGCCCAGGGACAGAGGCAGCGCCATGACCATCGAGACGACGAAAGGCGCCACCCCGCGGCCCAGGTAGTGCGTGAGATCCGAGAACTCGAGCTTGGGGATCGGCTTGGGGTGCTTGCGCGCCAGACGCTGCATGATCTCGCAGTGCCAGCCCATCAGGGCGAGGGCACCGATCATCGGGATCATGTAGAACACGCTCCCGATCAGCAGGTTGTTCTGCCAGTCCGGGTCACGAAACAGGAACTTGAGCGCGTCGAAGGCGCGCACCTGCCCGTCTCCCGTCTCTTCGGGGGCCGGCACTTGCGGCATGTAGGGAACCTGCTGGGCCGGAGCACCCCAACCTTGGGGAGCCTGCGGCCAGTTGCCGGGCGGTTGCTGCATGGTCGCCAGTCTAGCGGGAGCGGTGCCCCAACGCGAGACTCCCGGAGCAGACCGGCACGGGAGCGTCACCCCCGCACGAGCTGCCAAGCGACCCGCGCGGCCAGCGCCAGACTGACCACGAACGCCGCGGCCCGCACGAGCCCCCCTCCCCGCCGGATCGTGAGCTTCGTGCCCGCCCAGGCGCCCACCGCCTGGGCCACCCCCATGGGAATCGCCAGCTCCCATCGAATCACCCCCGCCGCGGCGAACAGCGCGAACGCCCCGAGGTTCGAGGCGAAGTTGGCGACCTTCGCATTGCCCGATGCCCGCACGAGTCGGTCTCCGAAGAGCCACGCATACGCCACGATGAGAAACGTGCCCGTCCCGGGACCGAAGAAGCCGTCGTAGCCGCCCACGACCCCGGCAATGATCCCCGCCAGCCAGAGCGGATGACGCGTCGCAAACCCGATCGGCCTGCCTCCCTCGGGTTTGCGTCCCAGGGCCGCTGCCCCGGCGAGGAGCAGCAGCACGAGCACCAGCGGCCGCAGCAGCGACGGGTCGATCCACAGCACGATGCGCGCCCCGGCGAGGGACGCGATCAGGGCGGCCAGGAACGACACGATCGCTCGCGACCGGTCGACCTCTCCTCCGCGAGCGAACTGCACGACCGCGGAGCCGGAACCGAACACCGACTGCCCCTTGTTCGTCGCGAGCGCGATGTGGGGGTCGAGGCCTGCGGCGAGCAGCGCGGGGAGCGTGATGATCCCGCCTCCACCGGCGATGGCGTCCACCAGACCGGCGGCGAACGCAGCGGCGACGAGCAGGGCGATGAGCACGCACCCACCCATACCAGCCGCCACGCAGGGCGGAAGACCCGACCGGGGGCAACGCTGGCTGCCGCGGTCTTTTCGCTCCATGATGCGAGCGTGCCCGGACGGGATCCGGACCGGGGAAGCTCGCCGTGCTCCATCGAATCGACCCCTACCGCCTGCGCCTCGAGACCGACTCCCGCCGGGTCGTGCCAGCCACCGTCTTCCTGCCGCCTACCCTGATCGCCGAAGACTCGGCCATCCGACAGCTCTCCGACGTCGCCACCCTCGACCCCGACTCGATCGTGCTCGCCACGCCCGACATCCACTGCGGCTACGGGGTCCCGATCGGCTCGGTGTTCGCCTCGCCCCACTACGTCTCCCCGGCGGCAGTCGGCTACGACATCAACTGCGGGATGCGGCTGTTCACCACGCCGCTGCGCGCGCGCGATGTCGATGTCGCGCGGTTGGCCGACGCGATCCGGCGCGAGATCCCGCTCGGGGAAGGCAAGAGCAACTTGTCGGTCAGCGCCGGGGCCGTGGAGCGGGTGCTGCAGGAGGGGGTCCCCGCGCTGCTATCGCTGGTGGACGGCGAAGCGAGCCTGCGAAAGGGGTATGAGCGCAGCGACCTCGAGCGGGATCTGCTGCACATCGAGAGCGGGGGAGCGCTGCCCGGGAGGCACGCCGCGGTCCCGTCGCGCGCGATCGATCGCGGGAGGGACCAGCTCGGCACGCTGGGGGGCGGCAACCACTTCATCGAGCTGCAGCGGGTCGATCACGTCGCGGACCCGGGGATTGCCGCGGCCTGGGGGCTGTTCGAAGGGCAGCTCGTGGTGATGATCCACTCGGGGTCGAGGGGTCTCGGCCACGAGGTCGGTGGGGTCTTCATGCGGGAGGCCGCGGAGCTGTGCCGTCGCGAGCGGCTGCCCATGCCCAACCAAGAGCTGGCGTACATGCCGGCGGGGTCGGAGCAGGGCAAGCGTTACATCGACGCCATGCACGCAGCGGCGAACTACGCGTTCGCCAACCGCCAGCTCATGGCGCAGCTTGCGCGTCGGAGCATTCGGCAGCTATTCGGGGCGGGGCTCGAGCTGCCGACGGTCTACGACGTCGCCCACAACATCACCAAGCAGGAGCGACACCAGCGCAAGGATCTGTGGGTTCACCGCAAGGGCGCGACGCGAGCGTTTCCGGGCAAGCTGCTCGCGGGCACGCCCTTCGAGGCGACCGGCCAGCCGGTGCTGATTCCGGGCTCGATGGGCACCAGCTCGTACCTGCTGGTCGGCGTGGAGACGGGGTTCGAGTCGCTGTACTCGGTGAATCACGGAGCGGGGCGGCGCATGAGTCGCACGGCGGCCTCGGGGGTGGGGCGTCGGGGCAAGACGGTCATGGCGGCGGCGATCTCGGACCTCGAGTTCCGGCAATCGATGCAAGGGGTCTACCTGCTGTGCGAGGATCGGCGCAGCATCAAGGAGGAAGCGCCCGCGGCCTACAAGGACATCGATCAGGTCGTGGAGACGGTGGCGGGCGCGGGGCTGGCGCGCATCGTGGCGCGGATGAAGCCACTGGCGGTGCTGAAGGGGTAGCTACGGCATGGTGAACAGCAGGATGTTCGAGCGCTCGTTGGTAGTCAGATTGCCTGCTCGGGCAACGGTAGTCACCATGAGCCCGTAGGTAGCGCCGGAGACATAGGTCATGGGCGCGGGTTTGGGATCGTTGGGCGGAAGGTGATCCCAGAAGATGTTCGGCGCCCAATCGTTCCAGAAGGAGTCCTTCCGAAAGTAATCCATGGTCGTCGCGTAGAAGGCGTTCTCGATCTTCTGGATGATCCACCAGTTGCCAACTGCGTAGTTGCCCGGAGCGAGCTCGCACTCGACCCAGTCCGTAGGTTTGACGGACGGGAAGCCGATGCGCCACCGATTCGGCTGCGAGGAGGGAAGGTGGAGCTGGATCTCCTGCAGGGTGATGTTCTGGGGCCAGGAGAACACGTCGGAAGCGACAGGGCCGACGGGCTTGGCCGAGTACCAGCCTTCCTTCTCGATGGGGTCGTATTCGATGCACTGGCCCTGCGAATTGCATTCATGCGAAGGACCGCAGAGCGTACCCGCAGGCAGCTTGGCGGCAGCGCATTCCCCTTGCTGGCATACGCTCGTGGCGCAGGGGTTGTTCTGGGCGCATTCCTCACATTCACTCGTCATCGTACGTGTCTCGGCCACCGTGAAGACGCACTGACCGCTCTGGCACGAGTACACCCTGCGCGCCTGTTCCTGGCACGAGCAGCGAAGGTTCCCCTCGCAGCAGGGTTGCAGCGGGCTCAACCCATACCAACCATCGAGGTCCGAACAGGTCTCCCCAGGACCCAAGGGGCCGTCGTCCCCCACACACCCCAGGACGGCCCCCTCTTGTCCCGAAGAGTCTCCCGGATCGCCATCGGTTTCCGCGGGAACTTGCATGTCACTGCCCCCGTCCGACGAGCCGGCATCCGGGAGCCACGGAGTAGCGACCTGGTCTTCTGCGCAAGCTGGAAACGAGACGCCTGCGAAGACGAACGCCAAGGGGAACGCCCCGACGGAGAGTCCCAGGCCGGGTGCAGCGCGTTCGGGTTTCATCGTCGACCTCTGGACATGGTTTCGTTGTTTTCGCTGACAGTCCCAGGTGAATCTAGCCGGGTTCCGGGCCCGGAGGAAGCCCTCGCAATCTAGAAAGTCTTGCAGACGAGCCCTCCGTTTCCATCGTTTGCACAAGCGGCCCACCCATCGTACTGACCGCAACAGGCGATGGTTCCGGCAGCCACGTCCTGCCTGTCGCAGGAGTCTCCCGCAAAGATGCAGCAGGTGAATCTGCCGGGGATGGATGTGCGCTCGCGGCAGACCAATCCGGGACAGCATGTCCCGTCATGGCAGTCCGTGTCGTCCTCGCTGATGCATGCCGCACCACCGACGCACTTCCCGGCGTCGCTGCAGGTCTTGCCGCTGGGACAGGTCCCACACGTGTGACCACAGCCATCGTCGCCGCACTCCTTCGAGCCACACTGCGGCGTGCAGGTCCCTCCCGGGTCGAAGCAGCCTTCGATGGTCTCGCACGTCGCTCCCTCGATGATGCAAGCGCGCTTGGCGGAGTCGAAGCTATCCGTGCAGTCGGATTCGCATACCTGATGATCCATCTGCAGTCCGGCCGGTTCGTAGCACACGGTCTCGAGATTCTCACACACGGCCGCGCACTCACCAGCGCCGGTCCCGGTGCCCGTGGAATCCGAGTCGTCTCCGCAACCTGCGAGCACCACCGCGACAAGCCACAAGGAAGCATTGAACGTCCTGCCCATCTGCCAGCCCCTCTTTCCTGTTCGGTCTCGGGTTGATTCGTATGGGTTTCTCCCTTAGCGGACAGCATCTGTCGGAGACGCTTAATCGCTATTAAACCTCGCGATCGCTCCCGGGATCGCGGACCCCCACGCGTCGTCGGGGCCGGTTCCCGCTATCCGTTCTTGGCCTCCGGCCGCCGGGGGTCCACGTCGATCCGCGTTACCCGAACGTCGGGGTCCAGCAGACAACCGCTCTGCGTGGAGACTATCATTGACGCCAGGCCGAGCTTCCTCAGCTTCGTCAAGGAGACATGCACGCGGTTGATCCCGGACTGCGGCCTCACCTTCTCTCCGGGCCAACCCACGGCGATGAGGTCTCGCGGGCAGATCGCCTGTCCCGGACAGGTCGTTCGCAACCTGACGAGGTGAGCCAGCAGCAGGCTCAGCGCGCGGTGCCTGGCGAGCACCACGACAGCCTCGTCGCCTACGCGAAACCAGGAGCCGTCGGCTGCAACCGTGAGGCTCGGTGGGGCGACAGAAAAGCCGAGCAACCCGTTGGTGACGAGCCGAAGAGCGAATCGGATGTCGAGATAGCGACTGGCCGGTGCAGCCGTCCCTTCCGTGGCCCGGCGCATGCGCGCGCGAGCGCCCGCCTCGGCGCCGCGCTCCCCGCGTCGCGCACGCGCCAGATCGAGGCAACCCCGCAACATGTCGACGACAAGGGAGGCTTGCACGTCCGTGCACCGTTGCGCGAGGTCTTGGGCTTTCCCAAAGAGCTCTGTCGCGGTCTGAATCTGGTCTTCCGCCGCGGCGATCGACCCCTTCAGCGCCAGTATCCAACTCTCGCCTCGCTCGTCTCCCACGGAGACGAGCGTGTCGAGCGCCTGATCGTAGCGGGCGGAGGCAAGTGCCAGGTCCCCGGTTTCGTGAGCGACCTGCGCGGCATAGGCGAGGAAGTAGGCCTTCCTGCGAACCGGCGCGTTCGCCATCCATTGGAGAGCTTGCTCCAGAAGATCCCCCGCCTTGTCGAGGTTGCCCACGTCCAGCTCCGCCAGGCCCATCAGCCCGAGAACCTGCCCCCGTTGCCAGCCTCCCCGGGCCTCCTGCCGCGTCGCAAGAGTCATCGCTCGCCGGAGCAGCCTCCAGGCCTCCTCCGTGCGCGCGCAGTCGAGCCTCAGACACGCCAGAGCGATGCTCGCCTCCAGCTCGACTGTCGGTAGCGAAATACCTTCCAGCAGACCGAGGGCCTCTTGGAGTTGTCGATCCGCTAGCTCGACGTCACTCGTCATCACCCGAATGCTCGCCTCTTCGATCAGCGCGTACGCAAGGGTCTGGTTGTCGGTCGCGAGCAGTCGGGCTCGCGAAGCATCCTCCAGGGCTGCATGGATGTCCCCGTAGGCCCGACACGCCGCGCTCCTCGCTCGCAACGAGGCGATGCGATCGTCGAGCGAAAGAGGCTGCGCCTGGCAGAGAGCTTCGTCCAGCTGCCGCACAAAGGACAGAACCGGTCCGCGCGCCATCAGAACGGGAGCCACCTTCAGCAGGGCGCGCAACCACGCGTCGGGTCGCTGGGTACGCCGGCAATGCGAGAGCGCGGACATGATGTTGTCGTAGTCCGCAAGAGTCGCATGCTCGAGGTCGAGGAAGTGGACTGCGTGACGGTCGCGGACGAGCCTTTCCTGCTGTTCGGAGAGATGGGCAGCGGCGAACGCGCGCACGAGCAAGTGCATGCCCAAACGAAGGGACTCCTGCACTTGATCGAGCCGGAGCAGGGAGCGATCCCGCAAGGACTGCAGGACATCGAGGAGCGGGCGTGGGCCCTCGATCTCCACCACAGCCTCCGCGGAGGCGGCCGAGAAGCCCCCCCGAAACACCGAGCATTGCGCAAGGGCCGAGCGCTCGATGGGGTCGAGGCAATCCCACGACCGCGCGAAGGTGCGTTCCAGCGGGATTCGCGTGTCTCTCGGAAGCCGGCTTCCGTGTTCTTCTTCGAACCAGCGGGCAAGCAGGTCCTTCGGACCGAGCACTCCCATTCTCAACGCCGCCAACTCGATGGCAAGGGGAAGGCCTTCAACCGATTCGACAAGCTCATGGACGAGCGGCGCGCTCTCCTGCGTGAGGGCGAAAGAAGGCACCACGCGTCGGGCACAGCATGCAAACATCTCGACAGCCTTCGAGGGGTGCCCGGCCTCACTTCGGGTGGACAGGGGACCCAGCTCATGGACCACGGCTCTCGCCGCATGCGGCAGGCGGTTCCGGGACGTCACCAAGATGTGCAACTCGCTCTCGTCGATCCAGCCGCGAAGCAGATGTCCCGCTTCCGCCGCCAACGCGTCCAAACTGTCGAGAACGAGGACGACGCCGGTACCCCGGCCACGCAAGGAGAGGGTCTCTTTGCCCGGGAGCCTCTCGCGAAGTCCGAGGGCAAGGGCGACCCGCACGGTCAGGTCACTCAACTCGGCGGCGTCGGTGAGAGAGCAGTAGGCGGGACGCAAGGCGCCGACGGATATCTCCGCGCACTGCTCCGCGAAGGCGCGAGCGAGGTGGGTCTTGCCCACACCGGCGGGCCCGATGATCGTCAGGAGTCGTTCCCCACGCAACCGGTGTGCATGCAGCGCGGCAAGATCCTGCTCTCGTCCCACAAGCGGATACACGCCGTATCGTATATCCAAGTCTCCGGGCCGCTGCCAGGAGTATCTAGTGCGCGGCATCGGAACCCGGACAGCTGGTCGCCGTGACGGCGGCGGCGGGTAGGCAGATCTCCCTTGCCGATGGCTGGACAAGCGAGGACGGTCTGGAACGAACTTACACGATGAGGGTGGGTTTTCGGACGGAGGAGAATAGGGCCGCACCCCGAACTACTGTTGCAGTCCTCGTTCCCTCCTGGGACGACTGCCTGGAGTCGGGTTCTGGCGACACCAGCTGGGTGCCACAGCATGGAACTCACGCGGAGACAACTCATGCGCCCGAGTAAACGAAGCCTCGCTGTGGTCTGCCTGTCTGTGGCACTCCTCGCGTGCGGAGAGGATGAGTCGTTTGTCGCGTCCAATCAGGGCGGGGCCTCCGGACGCGCGGGGAACACGACCGGCTTCTCTGGCGGCCGTTGTGCAGGCGGCGCGCCCCACCCCTTCTCCCTCCGAGATCGATGGCGTCACGCAGGTCGCTCGAGGTCATCCGACTCGGCTCGCCGGTTCCTGTTCACGGCCCGCTGCACAGACAGCCCGAAACCGGGTTGGATTGATGTCACCGAACAGACCGCACAGGCCAACACCATCGGCCGGTGGACGCTCAAAGGGCGGAACCCGGGGCCGTAGCTCGTAACACTCATCGACGCGAATCGCCTCCTGTCAGCTCGTCGATGCTGATCCCGAGCAACGTCGCCACTTCGGAAGGGGACTGGCCTGCTGCCAGCAACGCGCGCGCAGCGTTGCGAGTGCGCTCTCGCGCCCGCTGCGCCTCGAACTCCGCCTCCCGAAGCCTGGACTCCGCCTGAGAGAGTGGCGGGCCTCCAGGGCAAAGTGGCGGCCGCCACTCCCGTGCTTGCGGGGGCCACTTCTCGTGGGCTGTCGAGGCGGGGCTCTGATCAGCGCCTTGCGCCAATCAGCGCGCCCACCCGAAACCGATACCGCGCACGGTCTCGAGCCGGCGGCTCGCGGAGCCGAGCTTCCCGCGGAGATTCGCTACGTGGATGTCCAGGGTTTTGCTCCCCTGCGTGCCGTCCGCTCCCCAGAACCTCATCAGCAGCTCCGCGCGGCCGACGTTGCCCTGGAGAGGCGTACCGTCGTGCGGGGGTGTCGAAGATTGGCGCTCAGATGCGGATCACCGCATCCGGAGCTTCTCGAAGGGGTTGTTCGTGAACTTCTTGTCGTTGACCGGTTGCGCCGCCGGACCGGGACGACGCCCCTGGGGCTGCGGCCTTCCGGCCGGCGACGGCTGCGCGCCCCGATTCTCTATCTTCTCGTCCCGACGCGCCGTCAGCGAGATGCGCTTGCGCTGCAGATCCACCTCGAGCACCCGAACCTTCAAACGGTCTCCCACCTTCACCACTTCGTTCGGGTCTCGAACGAATCGCTCGGCCAGCTTCGACACGTGCACCAGACCGTCCTGGTGTACCCCCACGTCGACGAATGCCCCGAACGCCGTGACGTTGGTGACCACCCCTTCGAGCTCCATGCCGACCCGCAGATCCTCCATCGTGCGGACGTCTTCCCGGAAGGCCGGCGGCTCGAAGCTCTTGCGGGGATCGCGGCCGGGCTTCTTGAGCTCCGCAATGATGTCCCGCAACGTCGGCTCGCCCACCGCCTCGGTCACGTAGCGGCGCCAGTCGATCCTGTCGGCGAGCTGGGCATTGCCGACGAGCTCCCCGAGGGGCACGCCGAGATCCTCGGCCATGCGCTGCACGAGCGCGTAGCGCTCCGGGTGCACCGCACTGGCATCGAGCGGGTTTTCGGCCCCCTGGATACGCAGAAAGCCCGCCGCCTGCTCGAACGTTTTCGGCCCGACCCCCGCGACATCGAGCAGCTGCTTGCGAGTGCGGAAGGACCCCTCCTTCTCGCGGTGGGACACGATCCGGCGAGCCGAGGAGCCGCCGAGCCCCGCAACGTGGGAGAGCAGCGGAACGCTCGCCGTGTTCAGCTCCACACCGACCGCGTTCACGCAGTCCTCCACGACATCCTCGAGCTTGCGGGCGAGCATGGGCTGGTGGACGTCGTGCTGGTACTGGCCGACACCGATCGACTTGGGGTCGATCTTCACGAGCTCGGCGAGGGGGTCCTGGAGACGTCGGGCGATGCTGATGGCGCCGCGGACGGTCAGGTCGAGGTCGGGGAACTCCTCGCGCGCGATGTCGGAAGCGGAGTAGACGCTGGCGCCCGCCTCGTTGACCGAGACCACGAAGATCTCTGTGAGCTGCTCCTCGGAGAGGACCTCGCGGGCGAAGGCCTCCGTCTCCCGTCCGTGGGTCCCGTTGCCGATCGCGACGGCCGCGGGCTGGTACTTGCGGCACAGCGCGGCTAGCGTGCGTTTGGCCTGCTGCATCGCGGAGTCGCCGTGCACGAGGTTGACCACCGTGTGCTCGACGATCTTGCCCGTGGCCTCGATCACCGCGACCTTGCAGCCGGTGCGCTGTCCGGGGTCGATACCGATGACGGTCTTGGCGCCCAGGGGGGAAGCGAGCAGGAGCTGTCGCAGGTTCTGGGCGAAAATGTCGACGGCGGCGCGGTCGGCGGCGAGCTTGAGATCGATGCGGACGTCGCTCTCGACCGACGGCAGGACGAGCCGCTTGAGGGCATCACGGGCCGCGAGGTCGAGCTGGGCGCCCCAGGGCCTTGCGGGCTTGATCTGCAGCAGCGCGGACAGTTGGGTCGCGGTCCGCTCGGAGTCGATCTCGATGGAGACCTTGAGGACGTTCTCGGCCTCGCCGCGGCGGATCGCGAGAAAGCGGTGCGAGGGGATGGTCGCGACGTTCTCCTCGAACGACGCGTACATGTCGAACTTGGTGACCGCCTCGGCGTGCTCCTTGGTCTTGGCGACCTTGATCACGCCGTCGGAGGAGAACGTGTTGCGGACCATGGCGCGCACGCGCGCGTCGTCGGCGATGCGCTCGGCGCAGATGTCGCGCGCACCCGCGAGGGCGGCTTCGGCGTCGGCCACGCCCTTCTCCTCGCTCACGAAAGCCTGGGCTTCGCCGGCCGGGTCCCCGTCGGCCTGGGCCCACATGCGCTGGGCGAGCGGGTCGAGGCCGCGCTCGCGAGCGATGGTGGCGCGGGTTCGACGCTTGGGCTTGTAGGGCAGGTACAGGTCCTCGAGGCGGGCCTTTTCGGAGCACGCGAGGATGGCGGCGCGGAGCTCGTCGGTGAGCTTCCCCTGCCCCTCGATCTCCTGCAGGATGCTCGTGCGTCGCTCCTCGAGCTCACGCAGGTACGCGCAGCGCTCCTCGATGTTGCGGATGGCGACCTCGTCGAGCGTGCCGGTGACCTCTTTGCGGTAGCGGGCGATGAAGGGCACGGTGGCGCCTTCGCCGAGCAGTTGGATCACGGCTCGCACGGAGCGCGGGTCGAGGTTGAGATCCGACGCCGCCTGGGGCGCTGGATCGAACGGAGTCTCGGTGGTGTTGGTATCAGTCACGGGGCCCCCTCTACGACGTCGCCGCCCTCGAATCGAGCTTGACTCGACATCGGTCCAGTGAAAGCTCTGGCCGTCGTCAGCGCATCCGCTTGCGACGGCGCTCCTCGGCGAGATGTTGCGCGATCAGCTTCTGGTCTTCGCCTTCCTCGACCAGCGTCCAGGTGTCCTGCTCGCCCTGCTCCGCGCTGGCCCGCAGCAGCAGCTCGATGGCGCGGGTGGTGTCGATCACCCCGAGGAACCGCCCGGGGCGCTCGACCACGGCCATTCGGACCTTGAGCGAGGAGAGCACGGCGAGCATGCGCACGATGACGTCGAGGTACGCGGCCTCGTCGAAAGCGCGCGCCTCGCCCGCCCCGAGGAGCAGCAGCTTCTCGAAGGGGATGCGGGGCTTGCCGGGGATCATCACCAGCTCGCCGGGGCGCCCGGAGATCTCGCCGGTCTCGATGTGACGGGAGACCCGGGCCGCCATGCGCCAGTCCACCAGCCCCAGCAGCCCTTTGGGCGGGAGCAGATCGGTGAACACCGCGCAAGCCAGCACCTCCGCCCCGGCCGTGTCGAGCTGGCGCAGATCCGGCGCGATGTAGCGAAGCTCCATCCGCTCAGCTCTCCGCAGGCACCTCGTCGTGACGCCCGCACTCCTCGGCGATCCGGTCGAGCACGCCGTTGACGAAGGCCCCCGAGTCCTCGCCGCCGAAACGCTTCGCGAGCTCCACCGCCTCGTCGAGGATGACGGCGCGTGGGACGTCGGGTCGCGACAGCAGCTCCCAGGACGCGAGGCGCAGCAGGTTGCGGTCGACGCGGGCCATCCGCTCCAGTCTCCAGTTGGTGCTGGCGCTGCGGATGAGCTCGTCGACGCGCACGAGGTCGGAGACGACGCCGGTGACGATTTCGTCGGCATAGGCGCGGCCTTCGGGGTCGCCTTCGAACTCCCGCCAGAAGTTGCGGATGGCCGTTTCGGCGGTGACGGCGTTGACCTCGATTCCGAAGAGCATTTGCAGGGCCGCTTCGCGGCTACTGGTTCGGGCACCCATGCCGCGCCCTATAGCACCGCCCGCCGCCCAGGGCACCGTGCAGCACGCCTTCGCCGAAGGATCCGGATCAGGGGAGGAATCTGAGCAGGCTCAGAACCCCGAACCGCACCGGCGACCGGTGGTGCGACGCCCCGGTGCGGGTGAGAACCTCGTCGCGACGCGCCAGGTACGCGTCGTACGACTGGCAGATCATCTCCTCGTTGGACCAGCGCGGACGCCAATCGAGAGCTTCGCGCACGTCGCACGTGTCGAAGAACATCTCCCGGCCGTACATCAGCGCGTGGTAGGGCCCCAGCGGCGACAGGCCGAGGGTGCTCGTCAGGTTCATGAGCGCCACGGTGGGGCGCATGGGCAGGGATCGCACCACGCTGCCGGTCCCGGCGTGACGGGCGAGGGACTCGAGCAGCCCGCGCATGGTACCGAAGCGCTCGGCGCCGACATTGAAGATCGCGGGCCCCTTGCGCTCCCCCGCGCGGATGCACGCGTCGGCCAGGTCGTCGGCGTGCACGAACTGGTAGCGGTTGGCCCCGCGTCCGAGCACGTACAGCGGCCTGCCCAGCCGCACCAGCTCGAAAAGGATCTGGAAGATCCCCAGGCGCCCGTGCCCCAGAATCGTCCGCGGCCGGATCGTCGTCACATCGAGCCCGCGTGAGACGTACTGCGCAGCCACGCGCTCGGCCGCCAGCTTCGCCCGCCCGTAGGCCTCCTGCGGCCGCGGGGCGATCGTCGCGTCCACCGGGTTGCGAGGCGGAACGCCGAAGACGGCGCTCGACGAGACATTGACGACCTTGCGAACGCCGGACGAGCGGCAGGCTTCGAACAGGTTCCGGGCGCCGCCCACGTTGACGCTCTCGAACAGGTCGCGGTCCTTGGCGAGGGGAACCTGCGCCACGTTGTGATGCACAACGTCGACGCCGGCGCAGGC
>JAKLDZ010000030.1 GCA_022703255.1 Myxococcota bacterium
CAGGGCGCGATCGTGCCACAGCAGCAGCTCCGGAGTGCCGATCTCGCGAAGCCAGGGCTGATCGTGGGGACCGGGAATCACCTTGAGATCGTGCGGCAGCCCGGCGATCCCGAGGTGCCGGCCGAGCGCTTCGCAAGCCGCGCGATAGGGATCTCCCGTAGAGGTCTCGACGTGCACGGGGCAGGGGCCGGCCTTGGCCACGGCGTCGGCGATGCGTCGCGCGTACTGGGCCGCACCGGCCTTGCTGATGGCTGCCTGCACCACGCCCAGCACGCCGAAGCTCTCAGGCTTCCGAAGGAACACCTCGATGCCCACGTAGCCCCCGAGGGAGCAGCCGTCGAGACCGCACGCTCCCCGGCCTTCGATCACCGGCACCCGATCGCGCACCGCCGGCAGCAGCGTGCCGACCAGCCAGTCCGCATAGCGCCCGATCGTGTGCGCGCCGTCGAGCTTCCACGGATTGGGCGTGAACGGACACACCAGCACCATCCCGCGAAACGGCGCAGCGCTCAGCGCTCGGTTGATCGCGTCGCGGTGCTCGTCGGTGAGGTAGCGTTGCCGCGCGAGCGTGCGCTCGAACGGTGGGCGCAGGAGCCTCTCGTAGGCGCGGACCAGCCCGTAGCGTTCTCCCCAGGCATGGATGCCGAGGCGTTCGTCGACGGTCTCGCCGAGCCCGTGGAGCAGGACGAGCATGGGGAGGCGCGTGCCTGGGGGGACGTGGGCAGGGGCGAGCACGAGGGCGCGTCGAGCGACGCGCGGGTCACCGGGCAGGCGCAGGTCGAGGGCGCGCAGGTCGGAGGAGGGGGGGGTGTCGGCGCGAGCGCGCGCACCGACGAGGGCTGCGGACAACCCGAGACTGGCCTGCATCCACTGCCTGCGTAGCACCCGAGGATCCTGTCGTGGGCGCGGGGGTTCGTCAAACGGGCGGGATTCGATCGAGGTTCTCGCGGCCGTTGACGGGGTTCCAGGGGAGCAGCTCGTACTGGGCGAGGCCTTCGCGCACGTAGGGGTCGTTATCGCGCACCCGCAGCAGCGTGGCATCGACGGCATCGTCGGGGACGCGCAGGAGCATGGCGCCGAGGAAGCGGGGTTCGACGGGGCCGGAGGCGATGACGATCCCCTGGCGACGAAGCTCTTCGAGGTAGGCGCGGTGCTCGTCGCGGAACAGGTCGACCTGGTCGATGGGCTTACGGAAGCGGACGATGGCGATGGCGTACATGGTGGGGGCCTCCTGGGTGGGTGGGGAGAGGATGGTGCCAGAAGGGTGTCCATACGACCAGGGGTGCGAAGAAATCGCGGATTTTGCTTGCGGGGCGGGGTGCGAAGACGGGTAGCCTGTGGGGCCTCGGAGGCGCGTACGGTCGTACGCCGTGAAACAGACCCCTGGAGCTCTCGACATGGATGCGAAGACGAAGCTGAAGCAGTTGCGTGAGGAATGCGTGCTTGGCGGCGGGCAGGACCGCATCGACGCGCAGCACGCGAAGGGCAAGATGACCGCGCGCGAGCGCATCGACGCTTTGTTGGACAAGGGCACGTTTCGGGAGCTCGACGCGTTCGTGACGCACCGCACGCACGATTTCGACATGGACAAGAAGAAGTACCTGTCGGACAGCGTGGTGACCGGGTGGGGCCAGATCGAGGGGCGTCCGGTGTACGTGTTCAGCCAGGACTTCACGGTTTTCGGCGGGTCCTTGGGGGAGGTGCACTCCGAGAAGATCTGCAAGGTGATGGACCTCGCGGTGAAGAACGGCACGCCGGTGGTGGGGCTGAACGACTCGGGAGGTGCGCGGATCCAGGAAGGGGTCGTGAGCCTGGGCGCGTACGCGGACATCTTCCTGCGCAACACGCTGGCCTCCGGCGTGGTGCCGCAGGTCAGCGCGATCATGGGGCCGTGCGCGGGGGGCGCGGTCTACAGCCCGGCGCTGACGGACTTCATCTTCATGGTGAAGAAGACCTCGCACATGTTCATCACCGGGCCCGACGTGGTGAAGGCGGTGACGCACGAAGAGGTGAGCATGGACCATCTTGGCGGCGCGAACCTGCACGCGTCCAAGAGCGGGGTCGCGCACATGGCGTGCGAGGACGAGCACGACTGCATCGAGGCGATCCGCACCCTGATGACGTATCTGCCGTCGAACAACATGGAGGACCCGCCCTACAAGGACACCGGTGACGACCCGAACCGCAGGGAAGCGTCGCTCGACACGGTGATCCCCGACGACTCCCGCAAGGCGTACGACATGCACGATGTCGTGACGAAGATCGTGGACAACGGCGACTTCTTCGAGGTGCACCCGCAGTACGCGTCGAACATCCTGTGCGGCTTCGCGCGGCTCGGCGGACACGTGGTGGGTGTGGTCGCCAACCAGCCGCTGATCTTCGCCGGGGTGCTCGACATCCACGCGAGCATCAAGGGAGCGCGCTTCGTGCGGTTCTGCGACGCGTTCAACATCCCGCTGGTGACGTTCGAGGACGTGCCGGGCTTCATGCCGGGCGTGGATCAGGAGCACGGAGGGATCATCCTGCACGGTGCGAAGCTGCTGTACGCGTACTGCGAGGCGACGGTTCCGAAGCTCACGGTGATCACGCGCAAGGCCTATGGCGGCGCCTACTGCGTGATGAGCTCCAAGCACATCCGGGGCGACTTCAACGTCGCGTGGCCCACCGGAGAGGTGGCAGTGATGGGACCCGACGGGGCGGTGAACATCATCTTCCGCCGGGAGCTCGACAAGGCGGAAGACAAGGCGGCCAAGCGCGCCGAGCTGATCGAAGCCTACAAGGACAAGTTCGCCAACCCGTTCGTCGCCGCGGCGCGCGGCTATCTCGACGACGTCATCCAACCTTCGGACACGCGCCCCAGGCTGATCGAGGCGCTGAAGGTCTGCCAGAACAAGCGCGACACCAACCCGCCGCGCAAGCACAGCACGATGCCGCTTTGATCGGAGAGGGACGTCATGGCCAAGAAGACTTCCGTGACCGAGCTGTCAACGCACCTCAAGGAGCCCTTCGTCCACCTCGAGCTGGCGGGTGTCAACGACCACGCCGCCTACGTGATCCGCTGCGAGGGGGACTACCCGTTCCACAGCCACACCAAAGACGAGCTGTACTACGTCGTCGAGGGAGAGCTCGTCATCCGCTACAAGAACGCGCCGACCGAGACGCTGCACCCGGGCGATTGCATCACGGTGCCGGCATTCGTGACCCACAGCCCCAGCTCCACCGCGGGCGCGCTGGTGCTCATGGTCAAGCCCAAGGACATGTTCCACCACCTCCACGAGAACGGGTGAGCGATGGCCAAGCACAGGGTTCAGGTCACTGAGACGCTCCTTCGGGACGCTCATCAGTCACTGCTCGCGACGCGCATGCGCACCGAGGACATGCTGCCGTGCTGCGCCGACCTCGACGAGATCGGCTTCTGGTCGCTGGAGGTGTGGGGCGGTGCGACGTTCGACACCGCCATGCGGTTCCTGGGTGAGGACCCCTGGGAGCGGCTGCGCGCCCTGCGCAAGGCGCTGCCCAAGACCCGCCTGCAAATGCTCCTGCGCGGCCAGAACGTCGTCGGCTACAAGCACTACCCCGACGACGTCCTCGAGAAGTTCATCGAGCTGGCGTGCAAGAACGGCATCAACGTGTTCCGCATCTTCGACGCGCTCAACGATCTGCGGAACATGGAGGCCGCGATGCGGTTCGCCAAGAAGTACGGCGGCCACGTCCAGGGCACCATCAGCTACACGATCAGCCCGGTCCACACCACCGAGACCTTCGTGAAGATGGGCGCCGACCTCAAGGCCCTCGGCGCCGACTCCATCGCCGTCAAGGACATGGCCGGCCTCATCTCCCCCTACATCGCCTACGACCTCGTCCGCGCTCTCAAAGACAAGGTCGGCCTCCCCGTCCAGCTCCACACCCACTACACCTCCGGCTTCGGTACCGCCGCCCTCATCAAGGCCGTCGAGGCCGGCGTCGATACGGTCGACTGCGCCCTGTCCGCGCTCGCCATGAGCACCAGCCAGCCCCCTACCGAAACCCTCGTCGCCGCCCTGCGCGGCACCGACTTCGACACCGGGCTCGACCTCGCAAAGCTCGCGGACATCGCCCGCAAAGTCACCGAAACCCGCAAGAAGTACTCCTCCTTCGAAGCCGGTATCGCTCCCGTCGACGTCAACGTCCTGCAGTTCCAGGTCCCCGGCGGCATGCTCTCCAACCTCGTGAGCCAGCTCCGTCAGCAGGGCGCCATGGACCGCTACTACGACGTCCTCGACGAGATCCCCCGCGTCCGCAAGGACATGGGCTACCCGCCCCTCGTCACCCCCTCGTCGCAGATCGTCGGCACCCAGGCCACCCTCAACGTGGTCCTCGGCGAGCGCTACAAGGTCATCCCCGAGGAGGTGAAGCAGTACTTCCGCGGCTACTACGGTCAGCCGCCAGCGCCCATGGATCCCGAGATCCGCAAGAAGGCGATCGGCGACGAGACGCCCATCACCTGCCGTCCGGCGGACATGCTCACTCCCGGACTCGCCGCCGCGGCCAAGGAGCTCGGCAGCCTCGCACGCAGCGAGGAGGACGTCGTCAGCTACGCCCTCTTCCCGCAGATCGCCAAGCCGTTCTTCCAGCGCCGCAACGCCGGCCTCGGGGGCGGCGAGGAGATGGCTGCCGCGATCGCCGCCACGCTCTTCCAGCAGGCCGACGCCAAGAGCGCCCGGTCCGCCTCGTCCGCTGTCGCGCACGGCCCGCAAATCTCACCGTGGAAGCTCAGCTCCCGCGGCATCCACACGAGGGGCTTCTGAGATGGCCAACAACAAGTTCAAGCTCCACATCGAAGGCCACCCGTACGAAATCGAGCGCCGCGCGGACCTCGTCATCGTCAACGGCGTCGAGTTCCCCTGCTCCGTGAAGGACAAGCAGGTCACCGTCTCCGGCAACGTCCACACCGTCAAGGTGCAGGGAAATTCCGCCGAATACGACGGCATCGCCTACCCGATCAAGGTCGAGGGACTCGAGGAGCCCAAGACCGCCGGAACCCGCAAGGCCGCGACCTCCGGCGCGGGCGACCAGGCCGGCGCCATCACCGCCATCATGCCCGGACTCATCATCAAGATCCTCAAGAAGGAAGGCGACAAGGTCCAGGCCGGCGAAACCGTCATCGTCCTCGAAGCGATGAAGATGCAGAACGAGCTGCACGCCAAGGTGGCCGGCGTCATCCGCCAGCTCAACGTCAAGCAGGGCGACAACGTCGAGATGCGACAGGTCCTCGCCGTCGTCGAATAACCCTCCCCTTCCCCCACGCAGCCCCTCCTCTCCCGTCCGCCGCTCCGGATTCCCCGCTCGCTGGCGCTTGCCTGCCCAGGTCGCGAGCTCGCAACCACGCCCCCGGCCTCAGCGACACGCGTCGCGGCACTTGCGCATGCAGCCGCTCTCCCCGGCAAATGACTCGAGCAGCGCCGTGACCCCGGGGTGCTGGCGCTCGCACTCCCTCGAGCACGACGGCTCCCTGCAGTCGAGCACGCACAGCAGCAGACGCAAGCACGCGGGCTCGTCGGCGCACGCCACGCACGCCTCGTTGCATCGCTCCCGCATGCAGGCGTCGCACATGGGCGAGCTGGTCTTCACCGGGCAGAGCGCAGATGCCGACGCTGGCGCAGGCGCCACTGCGATCGCGATGACGTCACGACGGCGAAGCTCCACGTGTCCCGTGGCCGCGAGCATGGCGAGCGTAGCCACGGCAACCGCGGCACCGACCCCTGCCCACGGAACGAGGGACAGGGCTGCGCGGGGTCGCGGGTCGTCGGTGCGGCGCATGGGATCTTCGAGCGCGGGACCGGGCGGAGAGCGTCGGTCCCCGAGGCGCCACCGATTGTAGACCCGTCGGCGCATCCTTGCTTCGGCGGTGAAGCCGGCGGCGCCGGAGGACTCGTGAACGACTGGGACATGCGCTATTCGATGGGAGGCATGGCGGATCGCGGACACGACGACAGGGACTGGATCGACACGGCGGTGAAGGTCGCCGAGTGGCTCGGCTTCAGCGGCATGAGGGTGCGCTGGCAGCTCATGCGGCTGCGCAAGTCGCTCGAGCGCTCCCAGCGCGACGCGGTCAACCAGACCCAGCACCTGTCCTACGAGCATGCGGTGTGCCCTCATTGCGGGCGCGTGCAGGATCGGTCCAACGACACCTGCAGTCGCTGCGGCGCGCGACTGGGGGCGCGTCCGTTCCAGATGCTCCAGCGGATCGGCCTCGTGATGCCGAGGTTCCTGTCCATGAGCACCCTGCTCGGGGTGCTGATCCTGGCGGCCTACTTCCGCATCATGACTGCGAGACCGGGCACGGGGATCTTCGACGTCCCGGGGGATCTGCTCGTGGCGCACGGCGCGTACTTCCTGCCTGCGATCGAGCAGGGGCAGTGGTGGCGGCACGGCACGGCGGTGTTCCTGCACATCGGGTTGTGGCACCTGGCTTTCAACCTGATCGCGCTCGCGCAGGTGGGGCCGGGGATCGAGGAGATCTTCGGCCGGGGGCGCATGGTCTTCCTGTTCATGCTCACCGGCGTGCTGGCGAACGTCGCCTGCCAGCTCTGGGGTCTGCAGGCGATCTCGGCGGGCGCGTCGGGAGCGCTCATGGGGCTCATCGGCGCGGCGGCGGGGTGGGGGCAGCGCGACGGCACCTCGCAGGGGCGCACGGTGCGCAATCACATGCTCAAGTGGGCGGCGTACACGATGCTCTTCGGGTTCGTGATCAGCGCCAACAACATCGCCCACGGAGCAGGCTTCGTGGCAGGCGGGCTGTTCGGCTACTTCACCCCTCCGTCGTGGACCCGTCGCAACGTGCCTCGGGCGGCGGACATCGCCTCAGGGCTCCTCGGCCTCTGCGCCGCGATCGCGTGCACCTGGTGGGTGATCCGTCCGCCGGCGTCGGCGGCGAACCTGGCGAGGGCGATTGCGGAAGAGGAGGGTGAACGGGTGGACGGTGTGGATCGCGACGCCTGGTTCGACGAGCTGGCGAAGATGGCGGAAGGCTGCGATCTGGAGCGCGCGGGGGACAGGAAGCGGGCGATGGAAGTCTTCCGCGCGGCCCATCCTGCGGACCCGGGATTCGACGAAGGGGACTCGCGGCAATGGTGCGAGGTCATCGCCGGGTTGCGCGAGCAGTGCCGCAGCCTGGACGAGGTGAAGCGGCAGCCGGCTGACGGGTCGCCTGAAGACTCCGCGATCGAGCGAGGCGATCTCGACGCGCAGTTGCTCGAGGTGTGCGCGCGCATCGGCAAGAGGCCCTCGGCGGACGCGGCAGCCGATTGAAACGCAGGCGTTTTCCGCTGCTATTCTGCGGTTTCGCGAGCCGCGTTCCTGCTCTGGGATGGCCGCGATGCACGTGTCGTGTGGCCGGGGTCTCTCTTCCGTGGTGACGCTGCCGGCGCGGCGATGGTGCTCGGACGCGGGGACGATCGCGGGCGAGACTCGCGAGCGAGTCGTGAACGGCGCCGGCCGTCGGTTGCAGACCACGCCGCCGATGACCTGCATGGCATCTCGTGGGAAGATGCACCCGTGCGCCGGAAAACGAGCAGCTCGATCCCCGCATGGCTGTTGGCCGTCGGCCTCGCCTTCGCCACGAGCTCCGCGTGCGCGCCGACGTCCTTCCGGCCCTCGGCGTCGGCGCCGAATGCGATCGATCGTGGAGAGCTGTTCGAGACGGGGGGCGTGGTCTTCGACGCGTGGTTCAGGTCGGTGCACGACCTGCATGCAGAGCTGGCAACGGCGACGCTCGAGGATCGGGACAACCTTGCGAAGCTCGCGCGCGCGGTCGGTGTGGTGCCGACGGCGGAGCGGGAGCAGTTGCTGGCGCGGCTGGCGAAAGTTGCAGCGGGCAAGCCGCGGATGGAGCTGGTGATTGCGCAGCCCGACGAGATCGAGGCGACGTTGGCGTGGCCGGAGGGCAAGAAGCCGCGCGGCGAGGAGGCAGCGTTGAGCGAGGCCGTGCTCGCGGTGGCGAACGCGGAGCTGAAGCTGGCGCTGCGGATGAGCGAGCTGCCGATGCGGGCGCATCGGGTGCTGGAGCTCGGGGAGAAGCTCGAGCGCAGCGCGCGCAAGGACCTCGAGCAGTTTCCGCCGGCGCGGCGCAGAGAGATCCAGTCCGAAGCGGAGCGCGCGCGCAAGCTGCTCGGCTGGGTCGCGACGGAGGCGCCCAGGGAGCGGGATCGGGTTCGGGAGTTCGTGCGGGGAATGATCGCCGCGCTGAAGCAGGGGCGCTGAGGAGCGATCGACAGCGCAGATCACGCGGCGACACGCGTCGCCCGATCCCACGCGGGCGCAGCTCGATCGCCCGGGTCAGGGAGCGCTGGAGCACCTGACCCACGTCGGCTCGCGTTCCACGATCACACGCGCTCCTGCCACATTTCCCCCACCTCCTCTCCTGTTTCGCGATCCGCGTTCCTGCTCTAGGATCGCCGCAATGCTTCCCCTGTCCAGGCTCTGCCGCGCCGCAACCCTCGCGCCGATCCTCTTCGCCTCCGTCGGCTGCAATAGCGTGCTCGGAATCGAAGACCCCGTCGCGCGCGAGCAGACCGATGCGGCCGCAGACCAGGCCGCGGACGTCGCGACCGGGACCGACGCAGGGCAAGAGGGCTCCGCCGACTCTCCGTCCGGGGACGTCGTCGAGGACGTGGCGCTCGATTCTCCGACGCAGGATGTGCTCGAGGACGTGGTGCTCGATTCTCCGTCGCAGGATGTGCTCGAGGACGTGGTGCTCGATTCTCCGTCGCAGGATGTGCTCGAGGACGTGGCGCTCGATTCTCCGACGCAGGATGTGCTCGAGGACGTGGTGCTCGATTCTCCGACGCAGGATGTGCTCGAGGACGTGGTGGGGGAGGCGGCGACGTGCGGGCCGGAGTGTCCGGTGGAGTGCGTGCAGAACCAGTGCGTGACGGTGAGTCGGATCGTGGCGCTCGATCAGCTCACGTGCGCGGTGTTGTCGAATCACACGGCGCGGTGTTTCGGTCTCGGCGCCGATGGGCAGTTGGGGGACGGATTGAGCGAGACCAGCCCGACGCCGCGGGTGGTGAAGGACGGCACGAACCCCTTGGAGAATGTGGCGGCGATCGGACCGGGCCCGATGTCACAGCACGTATGCGCGCGTCTCATGGACGGCCACCTTCGCTGCTGGGGCAACGATTCGTACGGAGCGTTGGGGGTGGGAAACGCAGGGGATCTGGACGACGCGAGCCAGGGTCCCGCGCCGTTCCCGTGGACGGACGTGGCCGTAGGGGGCTACTTCACGTGCGGCGTGAAGGACGCGGGGTTGTGGTGTTGGGGGCGCGGCAATGCGGGACAGCTCGGGTTCGCGCTCGACGGGGGCACGACGGTGACAGAGCCGATGTCGGCCGGATTCGGAAACGTCTCGTCGGTTCGCAGCGGAGACATCCATAGCTGCGCGCGTCGCACCGACGGCAGCGTGTGGTGTTGGGGGAACAACGACAACGGCAGGCTGGGCAACCAGTCGACGGCGGCGTCACCGACACCGGTGCAGGTCAAGCTCTGCAACGGCTCCACGCTGGGCGGCGTCGAGTCCGTGAGTGTCGGAGGGGGGCATGCCTGCGCGGTGCTGACGAACAAGACCGTCGTGTGTTGGGGACGAGGCGGCTCGGGAGAGCTGGGAGACAACCTCGCGCAGGACTCGCACTGCGCGACGCCGGTGGCGGGGCTCAACGACGCGAAGTCCGTCTCGTGCGGCGCGGACTCCTCCTGCGCGGTGACGGGCGCCGGGATCTTGGAGTGCTGGGGAGACAACGGGTCGGGCAAGCTGGGCGACGGCACCCAAGTCCAGCGCAACACGCCGGTGCTTGCGAAAACCCCGTCGGCGGTCGAGCAGGTGTCGTGCGGGATCGTGCACACGTGTGCGGTTCACCTCGACGGCAGCGCGACCTGCTGGGGCTACAACAGCTTCGGGGAGCTTGGGGACGGGACGAAATCGTCTCACGCGGTTCCCAAGCCGGTGCTCTGGAAGTAGCGGCGATGATCCGCCTGCGCCCCTTGCTCGTCGCGACGCTGATCCCGCTGGTCGCGTGCCAGGAGGAGCTGCCGGAGCAGAAGCCGACGGCGCCGGACATGGGCGGGCTGGTGGGCAGCTACGCGCAGCCGACCCTCGCGCTCGACGCGTCGAACATCGCGCAGGTCTCCGAGTCCACGGTCACGGTTCGCGGAACGGTGGACGCGATGCGGGCGCTGGTCGAGGAGATCCGCAGCTCGGTGAGCGGGGGCATCGACGAGTCGGAGAAGGGGACGACGTCGGGCTCGGCGGTGAAGCCGGGTCTGCGGGTGCAGGCGCTGGAGGGGGAGGGGTTCATCACGGTGCACCGGATCTGTCCGGGGTGGGAGACGGGGGACGGGCCGAACGAAGCAGACGGCGCGCTCGACGTGGTGGTGGGGTTCACGGAGCGCGGGGTGGACCCGGTGATTTGGGGCACGGCGACAGCGTGCAAGCTCGGCGCCGAGTCCTCGGCGATCCAGGTCAGCGGCGCGGTGAACGTCTACATCGGAGAGAACGTGGCGTTCGACGCGTTCGCCTCCGCCGCGATGCTGTTCCAGATGAGCGTGGAGCTGACGACGAGCGGGGGCGTGGAGAAGGTGGAGACGGACTTCCGGATGAAGCTGCTGCCAGCGGAGGAGCAGTCGTTGGAGTACCGGGTGTTCGCGGGGGAGGGGTTCACGGTGTACGGCGAGACGACGGCGGCGCGGGGGTACCGGGCGGCCAACGGGACGTTCTCTTGCGACTTCGAGGCGAAGAAGTGCTCCGCGGAATCGGGCGACACGCTCTCCTGGTGAGCGCGCTGACGGTGTGTGCCGGGCTGTGGAGCGCCGAGGCGCAGGCGTGGCACACGGACAAGCGCCGTCTGACCGACGGCACGGCGTACACGCTTGGCAAGAAGGTCTGGAAGGTCGGGCTCTGGACGATCGACTACGGGCTGCTCGACCAGGTGGACGTCTCGACCTACTGGATACCGTGGTTTGTTCGGGTAGCGAACCTTGGGGGCAAGTACGAGTACCGCGTGAACGATCGGCTCTCGTTGGGGACCGGGCTGCACGCGTTCCGTCTCGACGTGCAGAAGCTCAAGACCGATGCAGCGCCGCTGGTGATCACCTCGGTTCCCTGGCAGCTCACGGGCTCCTACCGTGTGGACCGGGAGACCACGTTGAGCCTGCAGAGCGTGTACACCTACATGCACGTCTCGGGAACGTTCGACGAAGGCTCGCTGGAGGGCGCCGCGGCGGTCAGCAACCTGCAGCTCGTCACGACGTTGGAGAAGCGCGTGTCGCAGGTGACCGCGCTGCTGCTGCGCGTCCGGTATCTTGCGCACCAGTGGCAGCCGTCGGCGTCGGTGACGTACGTGCTGCACCCGGACGACTACACGACGGTGAGGGTCGTGGGGGCTGCGGGGATCGACGCGCTCGACGTGAAGCACGCGTGGTCGATCGTGCCGGGGGCGGCGTTCTCCTGGAAGAACGCGGAGCTGCGGGTGGGGCTGGGCTACGGCAACATGAACATCGGCGGAGTGAACTTCGTGGCGCAGAAGAAGACGATCGTGCCGGAGCTGGACCTGGCCTGGCGCTGGTAGCCGGGGAGGAGTCGGACCCGGGCAGCGGTGTCGGGGGCTTGCGCGCGGCGCTGGCCCCGCGCGGCAAATGGCGCTATCGAGCGGTCATCATGAACCGTTCGCTCTTTGCACGTGCGATCGTCGCATCTGCCGCGATCGCCTGCGCCACGGCGCCGATCGACGTCCCCTCGGCCGAGGCTGCTCCGGCGGCGCGAAAGACCGCGGCCCGCCCGGCTCCCCGGATCGACCTGGCTCCCATCGAGGCTCAGCTCCGCTCGCGCGAGGCCTCCAGCCTGCGCGCCGGGCTCGCGTCGGCACGCGATGCCGGCCAGGCTGCGGCGCCCGTGGCTCCCGCGGTGCAGGCTCTGCTCGCGGGCGGGCTCCCCGCGGACCTGGCGATCGAGGCGCTGCAGACCCTCGCGGTGATCGGCACCGAGGCCCACGCGAAGGTAGTGGTGCCCTACGCGCACCACCGCGACGCCAAGCTGCGGCGCAAGGCGATCGAGGCGCTGACGCGTCTGCGGGGTGCGCAAGCGGCAGCGACGTTGCGACAGCGGATGTCGGATGCCGACCCCGGCGTGCGGGGCGCCGCCGCCTCGGGGCTCGGCGTGCTCGGCGTGCGCGAGGCGGTCCCCGAGCTGTTCCTCGCCCTCGATCGCAAGGTGGGTGAGGCCGCCGGCTCGATCGGGACGCTGTGCAACCCGGAGCAGTGCAAGCAGTTGCTCGATCGCACGGGGCGCATCGGTTTCGACGTACTCTCGGCGGGGTTCGATCAGCTCCTGTTCCGGAGCGGGTCGGAGGTGAGCGACGACTTCAAGCTCGAGGTGGTGGGTCGGGTGAGGGAGCTCGGCACCCAGGAGGTCAACCGGTTCCTCGAGGAGATTCAGGGTCGCTGGCCGGCTCAGGGCTCCAAGCGCGTCAAGCAGGCAATCGACCAGGCCGTCATCGCGACCAAGGGTGGCGCCGGCGACAAGCAGGGAGGTGCCCAATGAAGTCCCGTCGGATCACCCTCGCCGCCGTCTGCGTTGCCGCCCTCTCCGCCGCCTCCTGCGGTGGCGGGCTCACCCGTCTCGGCAAGGTCTTCGACACCTCGTGGCAAGATGACCAGGGCCGGTCCATCTCGACGGTCTACAAGCACCTTGCCGGACAGGAGGTGCCCAAGGGGACCAACGTCGCCGTGGGGGTCGTGCCCGAAGGGCTGGTGGGTCTCCCGCTCGACGGCGGAGGGAGCTGGAAGTACGCGCACAAGCTCGACGCGCGGCCGTACGTGGTGGGCAACGTGGTGGTTGGCACGGGTGGCGGGTCGGTGTTCGCGCTCGACGCGACGACGGGCCGCGAGGTGTGGAAGCGAGCGGCGGGGGGGCAGCTTCGGGGTGCGGGAGACGACGGTCGGACGACGGTCGTGTCGCTGGCGCCGACTTCGGGGCGCGGGGCGATTCTGCTGGCGATCGATCGCGACGGCGAGGTCGTGCGGCAGCTCGACGTGGACGTCGCGGCGGGGCAGCCGGGGGTGTGGGCGAACCTCGCGTTCATTCCCTGGCAGAACCAGTATGTGACGGTCTACGACCTGACGAGCGGCGACGAGGTCGCGCGGGTGACGTTGCGTCATCAGACCAGCCGCGTGCTGACCGTGGGCGGCAGGATGTACTTCGGAGAGCTGGGGCTCACGCGTTTCGACGACCGCATCGGGATGGCTTCGCGCAACCAGGCCAGCTTCGTCGACCTGCCGTCGCGCGAGCTGCCGGGCTCTCCCCGGTGGCTGCGCCCGGGCGGCTTCGAGCGTCCCGCCACCGGCGACGCCACCGATCGCATCCGGCTGGTGGCTCGGCCCGCGGACAACGCCGGCAAGCTGGTGCTCGACTCGGACCGCTACTACGCGACCTACTACCACGCCGTGCTCGGGTTCAAGGCCGCGTCGGCGGAGCTCGCGTGGGTCCGCACGATCGAGCAGGACGCGATCGCCGCGGGGCCGTTCCCGGGCGGGCTTGCGGTGTGCGACGAGAAGGGGACGGTGCAGTTCTTCGACGCGTCGAGCGGCGGGAGCACCGGCTCGGTGCGCTTCGGGCAACCGTTGGTGTCGTGCGCGATCCAGGCAGACACGCTGACCCGCCCGGCCTCGAAGGACGCTGGGCAGTCGTTGGTCCAGCAGATCGCCGACGCCATCCGATCGCCCGAGACGGAGATGGTGACGATCCAGCGCTTCCTGGTGCGCGAGCTGGCAAGCCACCAGGATCCGCTCGCGACCAGCAAGCTCATCGAGCTCGCGATCGATCCGCGCACCTCGCCGGTCTTGATCCCCGAAGTGCGCGAAGGGCTCTCGTCCCGCCACGAAGGCGTCGATCACATGTTGAAGGCGCTCGAGATGCGCTACGACTTCCTGCACGATCGGTCGGTGCTGCCTCCGGTGGGGCCGTTGTCCTTCGCCCTCGCCTCCACCGGATCGAAGCAGGCCGCGCCGTTGCTCGTGGAGCACCTGCTCGACCCGCAGACGTCCACGGACGACGTCAAGCACATCGCGATCGCGTTGCAGAAGCTCGCGGGGCCGGAGCAGCTCGAGTCGCTGCGAGGTTTCGTGGTGGCGAATCGCTGCACGGTGGTGGACGACGATCTGGCGCAGGCGGTGGCGGCGACGCTGCGCACGCTGCTGCGGCTCGACCATGTCGGGACGCGTCAGATGATCAGCGCGTGGGCATCGGATCCGATGACCTCGGTGGTCCTGCGCGACGTGATCAAGGCCCTCGCTGGCGCCACGACACCTCGTCCCTGACGCATCCTCGCGCGTTGCCCTCGTCCTCGCCACGCACCGCATGGTTTCCGCCGCTTCTTTGTGGCATGGTTCCATCTCCAGGATCCCTCGATGCCAAGCCCCGGTCAGGTCGTCGGCGGCCGATATCGCCTCGTTCGCGCTCTCGGTGAGGGCGGCATGGCGACGGTGTGGGCCGCGGAGCACATCGCGGTCGGCAACACGGTCGCGCTCAAGATCATCTCCCCCGACCTGCTCAAGCACTCGGTCGCCATCGCGCGATTCAACCGCGAGGCCCGCGCCGCTGCCAGGCTCAAGAGCCCCTATGTCGTGCAGATCTTCGACCACGACGTCGACCCCGAGCTCGGCCCCTTCATCGCCATGGAGCTGCTCGAGGGCGAGAGCCTGGCCGATCGTCTGGAGTACGAGCGACGCATCGCGCCGCAGGCTCTTTCTCGGATCCTTCTGCAGGTCGCCAAGGCCCTGTCCAAGGCGCATGCGCTCGGGATCGTCCACCGCGATCTGAAGCCGGACAACATCTTCCTGGCCTTCGACGAGGACGGGGCGGAGGTCTCGAAGATCCTCGACTTTGGGGTGGCCAAGGCCGACTCGCCGCTCACGCTGGAGAAGGGGAATCGCAAGACGGTGGCCGGGACGCTGCTCGGCACGCTCAACTACATGAGTCCCGAGCAGGCGCAGGGGCGCGAGGTCGATCACCTGTCGGATCTGTGGGCCTTGGGGGTCATCGCGTTCGAGTGTCTGGTGGGGCGCAGGCCCTTCGACGAGGAAGCGCCCGGCGCGCTCGTGCTGCAAATCTGCGTGCACCCGCAGCCGGTGCCGTCGGAGATCACCCCCGACGTCCCCGAGGGCTTCGACGCGTGGTTCGCCAAGGCCTGCAATCGTGACCCCGCGCTCCGGTTCCAGCATGCTCGCGACCTGGCCGAGGCCCTGGCCGATCTGTGCGACTCGGTGCTGAGCATCGAAGACGTCACCTCGACCTCGATTCCCCAGCAGATTCCACCGTCGATCGCGGCGATCCCCGCACCTTCGGCGGCCCCGTCGCGATCGGACGACGCTGCGGCACCGGCGACCAAGAGGCGCAACGTCCTGCAGATCGTCGCGAGCGAACCCCCTCCCCCGCCCGACCCCGTGGACCCGCCCCGTCTCCAGCTCGTTTCCGTCGACTCCCTCGCGCCTCCCAGCATCCCCGCGCCCTCCTCGACTCCCGTCGCCCCCCCGGTCACAGGGGTTCGCACCCACCCCGGACGCGAAGTCGCCGACCCCACCCGGCAGCCGGAATACCACGTGATCCACGGGGGCACGACGGTCGGTCCGGTGACGGCCGGGCGGTTGCGTCGCGGTCTGCAGCTCGGTCGCGTCCCGTGGAGCGCGAGCATCTGGAGAGTCGGCTGGGATCGCTGGAAGGCCGCATCCGAGGCCAAGGCCGAGATCCTGGCCTGGCCGGCGGCTTCCTCGGCCGAGCTGCAGGACAAGCCGGGGATCGACGCGCTGGGGGCACGCTCGGTACCCCCCGAGACGGCCCCCCCTGCCGCGTCCCCGAACCGGCACGGCGGCTCCAAGTGAGGATTGCGTAATCGCCGCACTCCGACGATAGTGCGCGGCATGCGCAACGTCCGTATCGCTCTCTCGACCCTCTCCGTGGGCGCCGTTGCCCTGGCCGCTCACGTTGCCCTCGCTCAAGCACCGGCTGCCCCGACGCCGCCTGCGGCCCCGCCCGCGACCACTGCGGCAACTCCCGAGGCGCCGGTCGCACCGGGAACACCGGCTCCAGACTCCTCGGCGTCGGCCCCCACGGCGCAGCCGCCCGCGCCTCCGCCGCCTCCTCCGGGTCCGCCCCCTGCGACTCAGCCCCCGGCACCGCCTCCTCCGCCTCCGGGCCCTGCGGGCAGCGCGGCTCCGCCGCCGCCTACTCCGCCTCCGGTCGCCCCCTCGCCTCCCAACGCGGACAAGGGCGTCGAGAAGACCGCACCGTACAAGTCCACGATTGCCATCGAAGGACTCGTGGGCGCCCATGGGCGCCTCGATTCGACCTCGAGCGGCTACGAGTTCGACGAGCGCTACGGCATGCTCGCCGGCGGTGGTCTGTTCTTCGCTCCGGATCGCAACTGGTCGGTCGGTCTGAGCTACCTGCGTTCGGCCGCGGGGACCGAGCAGTTCGAGCCGGGCGCCAACTTCACCAGCGGCAAGCTGACGCGCACCTATCACTCGGTGCTCGCGAACCTGCGGGCCTACCCGCTGCGCAATGACAAGATCGGCATGTGGGCCGGCCTCTCCATCGGCGCCACCTTCCAGACGGCGTCCGCGAGCGGCACGACCGCCCCCCTCGGCTCCACCTGGTCGGTCCTGCCCTACAAGGTCAACGCTGGCCCCGCCGCGGGACTCGCCCTCGGTCTCGGTGTCGGGTTCGATCTCGACGTCAGCAACGACGTCGCCTTCCTCGGCTCGGTCAACCTGATGAACCACTTCCTGTCGAGCGACTCGCTGACCGACGGCCCGACGGATCCGATCGTCCCGGGCTCGGGCACCTCGACCTGGCTCGACGTGCGCGCTGCGTTCCAGTATCGATTCGACCTGTCGGGCGCCAAGGTCCCGGTCAAGGCGACCGTGCAGACCGCTCGCCACTGAGCCGCGCAGCACGCTGCGTCTGCCCCCTCCGTCCGCTTCACCCACACCTCCCCCTCAGTCCGGGCCCTTCGACTTCGCGTCACGTTGTGTCGCACCCGGTCGCGGTCGCGCCTGCGTTCCCGCACCGCACGTGTCGAGCAGGCTCGCCTCTGGCGCCGCGCATGGCGAGAGGGACGGGTCCCTTCGAATCGATGACGGCGTTGCCGTGGGCATGCGATTGGCCGGCAGATGCGCCCGCGCGCCAAGGGGAGCTTGTCGCGCGAGCCGCTTGACGAAAGGGGCGCCGGGCACACCAAGTACGATAGGGAGGGGTGAGCGCGGGAAGGGTCTCTCGTACGAGGGAGTGGGGGGACCGCCTGCTCGTCCGCGTGACGGCGAGCATCGATGGCGAACCGCGAGATCACCGATCGGCTGGGTGCCAGCAGCGCGGACGGAGGTGGCGGTCATGGCGAAGAACCCTGAGCAACGCGTGTCGAATCCCGATCGAGGGCCCTTGGAGCGCCGCGCGGCGCGGCGGTACGGGGCGTGGGCGCCTGCGTATCTGGAGCTGCCTGCGGATGGGATCAAGCGGCTGTGCGTGACCCATGACATGAGCCGCGTGGGCGGGATGCTGATGACGCACGTCCACCTCGATCCGGGCGAGCCGGTCCAGGTGGAGCTGTTCCTCGGCACCGACACCAGCCATCCCCGCGTCGCAAGCGCTCACGTCGTACGCAGCAAGCGCCGGGAGCAGCGGAACACCTTCTGGACGTTCGACACGGCGCTGAAGTTCGACGAACCGATCGACGACTCGGTGGGTGTGATCGAGGAACTCTCGCAGAAGCAGCGGGACTGGTGGCCGAACGAGTGAATGCGGCGGCGTTGTCAGAGCTCAAACTCGCGGAGGTCGGATTCGGTGGTCTCCGGGCCAGGGCGGCGGGGGTGTCGTCCGTGGTCCGTTGGCTGACCGTGCTATGGTTCCCCGGTGTTGAAGTTCACCTGGGATCCGGACAAGGCGCGAAGGAACCTCGCGAAGCACGGCGTCTCCTTCGAGGAAGCAGCATCAGCGCTCCTGGACCCCTTCGCGCTCGAAGCCCCCGATCTCATCGAACCGATATGAAGAAGCTCCCTGAAGGCCGTGCTGCCCGGTACGACTGGTCGCGGGCGACGCGAGGAACCATCGCGAAGAGAGCAGCGTCGGAGGGGAGCAACCTCCGGGCGTTGGACGACGACGTGGCGAAGGCGTTCCCCGACTCCGAATCGGTCAATGCCGCGTTGAGAGCCGTGCTGGCAATGCGCGCGGCCCTGGCTCCGGCCCGGACCAGAAGCCGACGGACCCGCGCAGCCTGACGCGGCCGGACAGCAGCGGGAACAGTATCGGCGTGGGCCAGCTCACGGGCGCGGCGCGGCGATCGCGATCGGACGCCGTGCGGCGGGCGGGACGAAGCCTCTCGCGGCGCGCAGGTCGCCCTGGTCGCCGACGTCGAAGGCGCGCACGCGATCCGCGCCGGCCACGAGCAGCCGGCGGCTTCGTGGATCGTAGGCGAGCAGCCGGGTGAACCACGACGGGCTCTCCTTCGGCAGTGGCGGGGCATCCGCTCTTCCGACCTCGGCACGCCGCGCGAGATCCACCGCGATGACCTGATCCGATCCAGACACCAGCACAAACGCCACGCCGAGCGACGCGTCCACGACGAGGTCTTCGGCGCCCCGCGCCCCGGTCGATTCGATCGCGATCGGCTCTGCGAGCGCGACGCCGTCGTCGCGTACGGCTCCGACGCGCAACGTGTGCTGGGAGAGCTGGGCGAGCACGATCACACCGGGACCGCCGTCGGCTGCGCGCACCGCGCTCTCGGTTCCCGACCAGGCTTGCAGCTCCGTGGATTCGATCGGTCCGGCCTCGGCCTGTGCGACCGGACGTCGGCCGAGCGCTGCGCGGAAGCCGCTGCCATCGTCGCTCACGGAGGCGAACACGAAGCTCGATGCCCCCTCTTCGTCGCGGATCACGAGGCCCGCCGGCATCGCGCCCTTGGCCTTTCCCGCGCGCCCCTGCGGCTCGGCATCCCACAAGAGCCAGCGCTGGCGCAGCCCGTCGCCCTCGAACGCCACCAGCGACGAGCGTCCCGCAGCGACCCTGCAGTAGCCTCCGGTCTGCTCTTCGCGCTCGAGCACGATCGAAGCGAGCCCGCCGACAGGACGCAGGAGGCGCCAGACGCTCACGCGGTTCTCGCTGTCGTCGTCGTACTCGGAGGCGATCCACCGATCGCGCCAGGGGTCGTGGGCGATGTCGACGACGCGGAATCGGGTGGGTGCGGAGGCGAAGGGAGCGCCGGAGAGGGGGTCGAAGGCGACGAGGCCGTTGGGGGAGGCGGCGATGGCGATGGGCGCGTGGGGCGGAGGGGTATCGGGGTCGAGGTCGGGCAAGGATGGCGAGCGGGGGGTGAGCAGGGTCATGGCGACGAGAAGGGGTGGAGGATCCGCGTTTTGTTCGTGGGACGAACTACATGATGCCAGGGCGATGGCGAAGAGGCACGGCAGGTGTCTCGGGAGCATGATCAACCTCCGCGGTCCCGGTAATCAAGACCCGTGCCTGCGGAGCGTCGCACGTGTAGCGCCGGCATTTCGCGCGGTCGGCTTGCGCAGGCAGCGAGCTGCGGGGTGGCGGACCTCGGCGACTTTCCGCCACCCGGGAGGCGAAGGCAGGTCGGATGCCGAGGATTCCATCGAGCTGGCGGGCCGCCACCCGATCTGGCGCTCCGCCACCCGTGCGGCTCAGGCGGCAGCCGCGCGGCCGATGCGGGGGACGTTGCGATCGATGAACGCGCGCACGCGGCCGGCCACGAACGTGCCGTACTCGAGGGAGCCGGCGTGGCTCGCGCAGTTCAGGGGCTCGAACTCCGCGCGAGGGTGCAGCTCGGCGAAGGCCTTGACGTCGTCGTAGTCGATGAAGACGTCGTGCTCACCCGCCATCATCAGCACGGGCTCCTGCACGCGCAGGAAGGCATCGGTCGCGTCGTGCTCGAGCAGACCGGCGCAGCATCGCAGGTAGGCGTCGAGGGGGACGGCGGTGGCGTAGCGGACGAAGTCGGAGAACTCGCCGAGGGGGCAGCCTTCGCGCACGACCCCCAGGGATCGGGCGAGGACGTAGGTGATGGG
Source organism: Myxococcota bacterium (assembly GCA_022703255.1). Taxonomy (GTDB): domain Bacteria; phylum Myxococcota_A; class Polyangia; order Polyangiales; family Polyangiaceae; genus JACRCQ01. The sequence goes on from JAKLDZ010000030.1 coordinate 20,104, forward strand.
GGTGCGCAGGGCGGCGCGGGTGGCGGGTTGGATGAGGTGGAGCAAGGGGCGCGCGCCGACGGCGATGCCTTCGGCGATCCTGGCGGCGCGCTTGCGCAGCAGGACAGTGCGGTGCATGGGGTTGCGGGGGACGCCGAGCATGTAGACGTGGGCGGCGGCGCGTCCGGGGTTGGTGCGGGTCCACTCGACGTTCACCTGCACGCCCATCGAGAACGCGACCATGACGGGGCGCTCGCCGTCGCAGAAGGCGCGAACGACGTGATCGAGGTCGGCGGCGTGATCGGCGATGCCGTAGCCCGAGCCGGCGGAAGCGGTGTCGCTGTCTCCGTGCGCGCGGTAGTCCCAGTAGACGACTTTGTGGTCGCGGGCGAGCTCGCTCGCGACGCGGTTCATGAACACGGGGCCGCAGCCGATTCCGGAGGTCAGGATCACGGTGCGGTCGTGCTCGGCGCCCAGGACGCGGCAAGCGATTCGAACGCGGTCGGCGCCGCTGATGTGGAGGAGGGTTCCTTCGTCGATCACGGGGTGGGCCTCGCGGCGGGCTCCTAGCAGATGCCGTTCCATGGCCCGAGCCAATCAAATTCGCGCGAAAACGGCCAAATTTCCGCAGCGTCCGCGTACCCAGGGTTGCAGATGTGCGAACCGATCGCGGCGCTCGAAACGCTCGATTCCGTCGCTCGCCCTCCTCTTCCCTCGGACCCCTCCGTCGCGGTTGAATCGCGGTTCGCCCACGACACGGTGCGCGTCGTCCCAACACCTCCACTCCCTCGCGCCACCCGCACGAATCTTCACTGCCGCACCGTCGATGGACTGGCGCTCTCCCCTTCATCGTCGGATACTGCCCTGGGGTGTCGATGCCGGTGCGTTCGCCGGACCGGACGCTCGTCATTTTACGAGGGGGGGATCACCACCATGTCGGTTGCGGAATCGAGGAGAAGTTCGGGTCCCGTAACACTTGTCGTGAGCAGGAAGGGCACGCAGGGCTCCGCGGTGCTCACGTGGATCTTCGCAAGCGAAGCGGCGGCCCTGTGCATTACGCGCGCGTTCCGTCGCGACGAATGCTGGCTGCTGCTGCGCGGGGCCTTCCACAACGCCATCGAGGCCCTCTCCGCGGCGGCCCGTCCCGACGCTCTCCTCACCGAGGCGGGCGGCCTGCGCAAGTGCGAAGTCCCCGTCGCTGCCTCCCGCAACCGCTCCGTGGCGTGAGCGCTTCGCTCCCGCACACCCCTCACACGACAGGCTTGTCTTCGCTCGAACCGGACGCTGCCGCGTCGGCGGCCTTCGGGATCGCTGCGTCGTCGGGCTTCACCGCCGCGCTCTTGCTCCCCTTGGGCTTCTTCGCGAACACCGCGGGGTCGATTCCTTCGAGGGCGTTGGCGAAGGGCTCGTTGCCCACGGCGCCGGAGTCGCACGCGCGGTACAGCAGGTAGAAGGCGCCGGCGGCCATGATGAACGACGCCCACTGTCCGGGGGTGACGCCGAAGTAGCGGGGATCGGTTTCTGCGAGGCGTTTGTCGCCGGGCATGGCGCGCAGGAAGTCGAGCACGAAGCGGACCGGGGCGTACACGAGCATGGTCCAGCCGAGGAAGAACCCGGGCGGGGTCTTCTTGCGTGCGAGCGTCAGGGCGACGACGGCGATGATCACGGCGAAGAGCATTTCGTACAGGCCGAGGTCGAACCGCCCACCGCTGCCGTCGGGGTACTTCACGGCGAACCAGAGCTGCGAAGGAAGCCCGGGGTGGTCGTGCACCACGCTGCACCCCATGCGTCCGAAGACCCAGCCCACGGGGAACATGGCGGCCATCGCCTCGGCGAAGGGCAGGATGCTCTTGACGCCGAATTTGTACTTGAACGCGAACACGCCGATGACCGCGCCCGCGAACCCGCCGAAGCTCGAAAGCCCCGCCCAGATCCGCAGCAGGGACATCGGATCGCGCACGACCTGCTCGGGGTGGTAGAAGATCTCGTCGAGCACGTGCCCGCCGACGAAGCCGAAGACGAGCACCCAGAACATGAAACGCGACATCGCGTCGACGTTCAGCTCGCGCTTGCGCGCGTAGCGCATCGCCATCAGGGCGCCCAGGTACACGCCGGTGGCGACCAGCGTGCCGAAGGGCTTGATCGTCCAGGGGCCGATCGTCTGGGCATGTCCAAAGAGCTCGATCGTGTGCTTCCCGAGGATCGGCAGCTCAGGCAGGGAGATGTACGGTATCAGCGGACCGGGCACTTGGACCTCACGCACAGCCCCTACCACCCGTGCGGCGGATCGTCCATCCCTGCACGAGACGGCCTGCAATTTCGCCCGGTCGAAGGCTCCGGAGTCGCGGGAAGGCGACTGGGCTCTCGCCGCGGGACGGCACCCTTGCGCTCGCCCGCCATTCACGCACACTGATCCGACAGGTGACCCCGAGAACCTCGTTTGCGTCTCTGATGCTCCTCGCCTGCGCTTCGCTCGCGTGCTCGAACTCCATCCCGCGCCAGCCTCCGGGGATCCCACCGAGCCCCCAGTCGATCACGCGCGAGGAGCCGGGGGGCGACGCCCACGATCCCCTGCGCGCCGCCCTGGAGCGTCTCGCCACCGAGTCCTGGGGTGGACGCACCGACAAGCGCAACGTCTTCCGCTTCCCCCTGTCGGATTGGAAGAACTGGCGACGCGTCCGCTTCTGGGGTGTGCCGAGCTTCGTCGGCTTCCGCTACGGCGACAAGCACCGCGCGGTCGCTGCGCTCTGGGCCCGCAAGCTGCGCGACGGCGACCCGCGCACGCCCGAGATGTGCATGAAGCGCTTCGAGGACTGGGGGACCGGCGTGGCGGACCAATACAGCACGAAGCTCTCCGCGGTGGAGGAGAGCCACGTGACCTGGCGCGCGGCCGACGACGTCCTGCTCAAGACCCTCGAGGCCCAGGTCAAGACCCTGCTGTCCCGCAGGAAGTACTTCGGCGTGGTCGGCTCGACCATCGCGTGGCCCGATGTCTGTGTGGCCTACGGCTACGCTTTCGAGGCCGACGATGACGACGAGCAGCCCGCGCGGGCGGCGCGCGATCGGTACGCCCGGGAAGCGTTCGGCCAGCTCGGCCGAATCGCCGAAAACCCGCCCCCGAATCTCGAGTCGTTCTGACGCGGACCGCTTCGTGATACAAAGCGGGCCAGCGTCCATGGAGACACTCTGGTACTTTGCGACGCCGGACGGCACGTCGGGGGGTCCGCTCCCCGAGTCGGAGGTGATTCGGTCTCTGCTCGACGGGACCATCCCCGCGGATGCGCGGCTGCGGCGCGACGGGTCGGAAGACTGGTCGTCGCCTCGCGAGGTGCCGAGCTTCGCGCTCGCCTCCCGCGCGGTGAACGCCGCTCGCAAGCACGGTCCTCCCTCGGTTCCTCCGGTGCAGGCACCGCCGGGCGACGATCTCGATGACGATGACATGCGCACGGTGGTCGCTCCCTCGGCGACCTCTGCGCTGATGGCCGCGCGCGACGCGATGATGGCGCGGGGTGCTGCGCCGGTGCCGCCCGCAGGGGTCGTCGCTGCGCTCCCCCCGATCGCGGCGCCCGTTCCCGTGGCCGCGCCTGCACCCGCGAGCGCGCAAGAGCCCGACACGCTCGAAGCCGACGAGGACGACGACGACGAGATGAAGACGTGCGTCGCGACTTCACCCGAGCAGGCTGCGTTGTTGGCGGGCATGCGAGGGGGAGGCGCC
>JAKLDZ010000300.1 GCA_022703255.1 Myxococcota bacterium
CCGCGTCGAGCCGGCCCGTCCCGTTGTTCGTTACGCTGCCGTAGATGTCGTTCCAGTTGATGTGGATCGTCCCGGCATCGACGCCAGTCCCGACCGTGATCGGGCCGTGCACGGTGAATCCTTCGCGGATCTGGCCGATCGTGGTGTTGTCCGTGTTCACCGCCAGACTTCCCGTGATCGACGTCTTGCAGGCGCCGCAGCTACTCGTCAGCGCCACGCCGTCCGTCAGCGCCGTCGACGCCGTGTAGTCCCCGTCCATGACGAGGATCGCGTCCTCGTACGGAAGCATGGCGTCGTTCGAGCCGCCGATTGCGGCATCGAGGTAGCCCCCCGCAGGCGCCGGCCCCACGTCATCCACGACAATCACCACGGGCCCCGTGATCTGCACGCCGGCCGTGCCTGCGTCGCCGTCAGGGTCCAATCCCAACCACGGACTGTAGATCACGTTCGCGCTGATCGCGTCGCCGGCTCCAGGGCCGACTCCCGACGGGCCACTGGCATCGCCCCACCAGTTGAGGCTCGCGTCTATGACGTACGCAGTCCCTGCGTCTACGTTACGGATGCCGTACCCGGTATTCCCGGCGATGCTGTTCCAGTGCAGAACGTTGATTCCACCAGCACGCCCAGTGTCATACGTGTTCCACTGGCACAACCCGTAGTTGTTGCCAGTCAGGACGTTCCCGGTCACGCTGTTGCCGAATGAACTGATGAGATAGACCCCCTGGGCGAAGTCGTAGCTGGGGGCAACGAACCAGTTGTCCTGGCCGGAGATCTGGTTGCCGATGATCTCGTTCTCGTCTGCATACCACAGCTGGATGCCGTACGCCGACGCGTCGGGGCCGTTAGGCTGTGTGTACCTGCCGTTGCCGTAGATCGCGTTTCCCTCGATCACGTTTCCGGTGCTGATCTTCGTCGCATCCTGATACCCGATGAAGATCCCTTGGCGATCATTCCAGTAGATCGCGTTGCCCGCGATCCTGTTCGCATCGTTGTCCCCCCACAACAGGATGCCCGCTCCACTACTTCCGGGGACATTCACGTTGTCGTGGATCACGTTGTTCTGGAAGAGGGAGTTGTCGGTCTCGCCCGAGATGCTGCTCCCACCGCCCACGATCTCGAAACCGTCGACGGTAACGGCATTGGCCGCTACGCCAAGGACGTTCCCGCTTCCTCCGGCATCGATCGTAGCGCCCGGTGCGCCCGAAAGCGTAACCGCGCGGGTGAGGGTGACACGCTCAGAGTACGCCCCCGCCGCGACAACTACCGTCCCCCCGGGGAGCACTTCGAGAACTCCCTTGCCGATGGTCGAGAAGGGCGCCACGGGAGTTCCAGAGTAGGCGTCCGAGCCATTGACCTGGTCAACGTGCATTTGCTCCCTGGGCGCCGCGACCACGATGTCGCGCCCAGCCAGCACTCCACGCAGTGCGTTCGACGTGATGACGAACTCACCATACGGACCCTCGCCCGTGAACCCGAAGAAGTTCCACTGTGTTACGGGCGAGGAACCCCCTTCGTATCCTGCCCCCGTCAGATCCATGACGAACGTCCCCGCTCCGTTGTAGAGCTCGACATCCTTGGTGGACATCCTCGTGAGGCCGATCAGGCCGTCTGAACGCCCCGTCCAGTACGGCCAGTAGGTGTCGGGGATCGGTGTGAACCCGACGTCCTTCATCCAAAGGCCCCCCGAGTATGTGAGCGTGTGCGTCGTGTTGGTAGGTTCCGTTGTCGTCTCACCTGACCAGAACAGGATCACGGTACCATCGGCGTTCGAGACGGGCTCGTACTCCTTGTAGTTCGGGGTGTTCGTGATGTTCGTCGCTGCTGCTCCATCCCAGATGAAGAGGTCCGCGCCGCCAACAGGGCCGTACTGCCAGAAGACGATGCTGTCGGTGCTGTCGCCAACGAAATCCGGGTTAGAGACATCTCCGGCCGTCGGGGCATAGACCACGGACGTCGTCCCGGCTCCTACTTGGTACTTCAGCACACGATTTGCGGTCGCATTGTGAACTTCGACGAACCCGACCGCCGTTCCGTCGTCGCTCCAGAACGGAACCTGATACCCGTAGATGTCCCCCGTGCCTGAGTCTCCGGCGCTGATGACCACTTCGTTCTGCCCATCCGCGTCCAGCAGGACGATCTCTGTGCGGTTGACCGCCCCATCCTTCCAGCTCTTCTGTGCGATCAACTGCGTGCCGTCCGGACTCAGGCCAACAGACCGGTAGAACGTGCCGCTGGGCGCAGCCGTGATGGATGCGTAGTAGTAGTCTGGGTTGTCGAATGGGACCCCAGTCGCCAACCACGAGAGCAACCCGACAGACGCCAGGGCCGCCAAGAGATAGACCCGCCACCTCATGTCGCCGCCTCCTTGCCCACACCAGGCAGTTCGACGACATCCCCCCGCGGAGGAATCGCGCCGCGCAGAAAACGTTGCCGAGCCGCCAAAGCCATGCAACCCCGCTCTGGCAGCTCGGCCGGCCGCGTCGGAGGCCCCGGAGCTTTGCGCCCCCGTCTCTCAACGGGTTTGCCCTTTTCAGAGCCCGTTCTTTCTCGTAGCCCCTAGCATATGCACTGTAGCCCTCTTTACAAGAGGACATTTCACTGGCGTCCCCTCCACTCGGGGAAGAACGAACCTGGAAGAATCGTGAATGCCGCGGGCGATCGCCCCGACCGCCACCCTTCACGGGAAGAGAGTTTTCGCCGCGGACGCCCGTCCTCCCTTCGGACAGAGGTCGGCTCCTCCCCTTGTCGGGCCTCCGTCCGACGACTAGACTGGCCGCCCCATGGAGCGCCGGAGGATACGATGGGACTCCTAGACAAAAGCCTGTTCCGCCGTCGCTTCCGGACTCCCCGTGACCCAGCGAACGGAGATGCTCGCTACCGTAGGCTATTCGGCAGCATCCCAATCGGCCTCTACGTGACGTCGCCCGAGGGCCTCCTCCTCGACGCGAATGCCGAGCTCGCGCGCATGCTCGGCTACCCCGACGAACAGGCGCTCATCGGAATGGACGTGACCAGCATCTACGCGGATCCTCGAGACCGCGAGCACGCCGTCGAGGTTCTCCTTGCCCCGGGTTCGGTGTTCCGCGCCGAGGTCAAGCTCCGGACGCGCTCCGGCGCGGTGATCGTCGCCCAGGACACGTGCTGCGCGGTTCGCGACCCCGAAGACGGTCTGCTCTACTACGAAGGCAGCCTCCAGGACGTCACTGACGCCAAGGGCCTTGAGGAGCAGCTCCGACAGCTGGCGCGGCACGACCCCCTGACGGGCGTGTACAATCGCCATGCGCTCTCGGAAATCCTCGTGGCCGAGGCGGCGCGTTCGCGGCGCTACGGGCACCCGATCGCGATGCTCATGATCGACGTCGACCGCCTCAAGGAGTTCAACGACCGGTTCGGCCACGCCGCGGGAGACGAGGTCTTGAAAGACGTGGCGGCCCTCATCACACGGAGCGTGCGCGACACGGATGTCGTCGTGCGGTACGGCGGCGACGAGTTCCTCGTCTTGCTAACAGAGACGAACGGCCAAGCCCAGCGCGTTAAGGAACGCATTGAGTGTGAGCTGGCATTCGAACTCGGCAAGTCCCGCTACGGCATCCCGGTGACTGCCTCCATCGGAGCCGCACACTGGTCTCCCGAAAGCGGGGAGTCCGTCAGCGAGCTTCTCGGCCGAGCCGACCGCGCGATGTACGCGGAGAAGGGGAAGCGGGCGCCTGTCACGTAGACGCCGGAGTCTCGTCCGACCTCAGTCGTCCCCAGGCGCAGCCTCTGCGACTGCGTACTCGCCGTGGTACTCGATCGGCAACAGGCCCGCGAGCCGCTGCATGACGTCAGCCGCCATCTCCTGCCGACGCTCTTGGGTCACTCGCCCGCCGCCTCCGTCCAGGCGGAACGGCTCCCCAACGACGATGTGGAACGGCGTGCGGCGCAGGCGCCGGAGGTTCTCCCCCAGCTTCTCGCCGCCGTAGAAGACGAGCGGAAGAATGGGAGCCCCACTTCGCAAGGCGAGCGCGACGACTCCCGCGTGCCCGTGTTGCAGCCGGCCGTCGCGGCTCCTCGTGCCTTCGGGCGCGATCACCAGGATGGCTCCGTCTTCAAGCACCTCGAGGCACTTGCGCATGGCGCCGAGATCCGACTCGCCCCGCCGAACGGGGATCGCGCCCCAGCGGTCGAAGAGCCAGCCGAGGACCCGATTGTCCCACGCCTCCGCCTTGGCCAGGGCGAAGACCCGCCGGGGAAGCAGGCGCGTGTGGACCACGGGAATCTCGAGGAAGTTGATGTGGTTGGTCACGATGAGGAGCGGGCCGCCGGCCGGCACCTTGGAGATGTCGGCATCGTCGACGCGGCAGAGGAGGGCGACGAGCGCGCGCTCGATCCCGTGGATGATGCGGTCGCCGAACCTCACGCGCTCCCCTCGCCTACGAGGATTTCAAGCCGTCCGGGAAGGATGTCGACGCGAAGCTCGCTGCCGGCTTCGCACAGCGTCTCGCCATCAGCGTGCGCCGGCAGCGACCCATCGCGCGCGACGACCGTCACGCGTCGCGCGCGCTCCATCTTGATCGCCGGGTGCGTTCCCTGCGTTCCCTTCATGAACCGAGGCATGAGGCCGAGCACGCCCAGTCGGCCGATCTGACCGGCGACGCAGAGGTCGAACGCCCCGTCGTCCGGCTTGCCGTTCGGCGCCATGAAGAAGCCCCCGCCCATCCGCCGGCCGTTCATGATGGAAACCAGGAGCGCGCGCTGCTCGATCGTCCGCTCGTCCAGACCGATCCGGACGAGCGGCGCGCGGAAGTAGAGCGAGATCGTCTTCAGCGCCCCGATGAGGTAGGCCGTGAACCCGTGCAGGTGCTTCAGTTTCTGGGCCTCGAACCCCACGATGGTGTCGAACCCGATGCCGACGCCATTGCCAAAGTAACGACCCTGCGGGAAGTCGCCGCCCGAGACGCGCCCGACGTCGATCGTTCGCGGGGTTCCCGTGGCGAGGACGCGGCATCCCGCCTCCAGGTCGTGCGGAATCCCCATGCCGAAGGCGAAGTCGTTGCCGCGGCCGACGCTCACCACGCCCATCGTCGCGCAGCCTCCGCTCGCGTCTTTGGCGAGCAGAAGCCCGTTGAGGACTTCATTCGCCGTGCCGTCGCCGCCCACGGCGACCACGACGTCGAATCCCGCGGCAGAGGCGTTCTGCGCCAACTCCGCCGCATGCCACGGGCGCTCCGTCCGGACGAGCGTGTACTCGAGCGTGTGCGCGCGGAAGGACTCCTCGAGCCGTGGAATCGCACGCTCCCCCGCGCCGCGACCCGACACGGGGTTTACAATCACGTAGAACTTCCTCATGGAGTCCCCCTCCTGGTGACCGGCTCGCCCTCGCGAGCCTGCGCGGAACCCGCCGCGGCTGCGAGGTGCTCTGTCCCTATGCGTCGAACGAGAAGCCCTCTTCCGCGTAGACGCGCAAGCACGCGGACACGACCTCTTCATCGTACAGGGTCCCGCTGCCGTTCTCGATGTCCCCCAACGCGGCCTCAAGCCCGACCGCCGCACGGTACGGCCTGTGTGAGGCCATTGCCTCGACGCTGTCGGCCACCGCTAGAATCCGAGCCTCGAGGAGGATCTCTTCCCCGCGCAGTCCCGCCGGGTATCCGGACCCGTCCATGCGTTCGTGGTGCTGAAGGATGGCCGGCGCAACGGGCCAGGGGAAGTCGATCTCGCGCAGGATGGTGTAGCCCATCTCCGCGTGCGTCTGGACGAGACCCATTTCTATCGGCGTGAGCCCGGTCGGCTTGTTGAGGATCTCCGCGGGGATCGACACCTTGCCGACGTCGTGCAGCAGGCCGGCCACCCGCAGCCCTTCGAGTCGATGGTCGTCCAGGCCCATCTTTCGGCCGATGGCCAGGGCGAGCCGCGTGACGCGCTCCTGGTGCCCGGCCGTGTACGGATCGCGCATCTCGGTCGTCACAGCCAGCGCGTGGATGGTTCCCGCGAGGGCGCGCTCGATCCGCCGAGAGGATTCCACGCGCTCGGTGATGTCGACAAGAATCCCGCGCATGCCCACGGCCTTCCCGTCGCGGTAGATCGCTCGCGAAGAGACCAGAGCCGGGAACGTGGTCCCGTCCTTCCGCAATGCCCTGTACTCCCCCGACGGGACGTCGCCCGAACTCCGTGCGCTCGCGAACGTCCGCAACGCTCGCGCGCGCTCTTCCGGGACGACCATGCTCGCGATCTGCATGCCGCGAATGCCCTCTTCCGCGTAGCCAAAGAGAGTCAGGCCAGTCTGGTTCGCGTAGGTCAGCCGCCCATCAAGATCCGTCTCGAACACGCACGTCGGAAGATCGTTCGCCAACTCGCGGTACTTGCGCTCGCTCTCGGCGAGTGCGGCCTGAGCCTCCTTGGCTGCGCTGATGTCCTCGATCACCGCAAGGTAGTGCTGCACGCGCCCCTCCGTGTCGCGCATCGGCGAAGACGCCACGGACGCCCAAACGGTGGCGCCATCCTTCCGGACGTAGCGTTTGACGGTCCGATACGTGCCGACTTCCCCGCGGGCGGCCTTCGCGATCCCTGCGAGGTCGGCGCCCGCGTGGTCGGGGTGGGTGACATCGACGAAGGTGAGCCGGCGGAGCTCGTCCTCGCTGTAGCCGATCATCTGGCAGAACGCTGGGTTAGCGCTCGTGAACCGGTAGTCGGGGCCCGTCGTGACCATGCCGACGGGGCTGCTCTCGAAGATGCTGCGGAACTGCGCCTCGCTCTCGCGGAGCGCCTTCTCGGCTCGCAGCTTCTCCGTGACATCCTCGACGATGCCGAACGCGCGAGTCGCCACGCGCACCGAGTCTCGTACGATGACGCACTTCTCGCGAACCTGCCGCACCTCTCCCGTCCGCGGCCGGACGACGCGGTGTTCGATCTCGAAGCTGCCCAGCCCGGCCTCGATGGCTCGCTCGTAGGCCTCCCTGACGCCTTCCGCTTCGTCCGGGGGCAGGATGCGGAGGAACATGTCATCGTTGGGCTGGAACTCCTGCGGCTCGAGCCCGAAGATGCGAAACAGCTCGTCCGACCACACGAGTCGCCCGCCGGCGCCTAACTCCTTCTCCCAGCTCCCCACGTGCGAGGCTTCTTCAGACTGCGATAGGAGCGTCACCGTCCTCTCGAGCGCCGCCTCGGCCCGCCGCCGCTCCGTGATGTCCTCGCCCGAGCTCAGGACGCCCACGACTCCGCCGTCGGCGTCCCGCACGAGGGCGTTGTGCCAGGCGATGTCCCGGCACTCGCCCGATCGCGTGAGGACTGGGTTCTCGTAGTACTCGACGGGTTCCACGTCGCTGGCGCAGATGCGCCGGAACACCGCTCGGGTCATCTCCCGAGCCTCGAGAGGCAGACAGGTAAGGAACCAGTCCTTCCCGAGCAGGTCGGCAGGATCCTCATACCCGAGCAGCCGGCATCCCTTGCGATTGATGAGTGTGATCGTCCCCTCAGGGTCGAGCACAACGAGCATCACCTCGGCGG
>JAKLDZ010000301.1 GCA_022703255.1 Myxococcota bacterium
GGCGGCGGGGTGGAAGCCGTTGTCGTGGCTGCGGGTGGGCGGAGGGTTGTCGTTTGCAACGAAGGCGACGGCGTCCAACGAGGCGTACATGCCGGACACCGGGCAGCACGACACGGTGTACGACAACGCCGGGGTGGACGTGAAGGTGAAGATGGTGCCGCACTTCGGGGTGGCGGTGGAGCCGTTGCCCCGTCTGCTGGTGACCGGAACGCTGCACCTTCCCTATCGCAACGAGACCGGCGGAGGGAACGTCCTGCAACTCTGGGGCTACGAGTACAGCGACGGGGAGACGGCGGTGATCCAGCCGTTGGTCACGCACTCGGGGGTCGTGCCGCTGCGGGTCGGCGCCGGGGCGTCGTACGGAGGACGGCTGGGAACGAAGGGGAGATGGAGGGTGGGGACGACGGCGTCCTTCGGGCGGTGGTCGTCGTATCGGGATCGTCATGGGGAGTCGCCGCTCGACGCGTGGAGGGACACGTTGTCGGGAACGCTGGGGGGAGTCATCGACCACGGGGCGCACCGGATCGGGTTCGACTGGAGAGTGGTTCCCTCGCCGGTGCCGGATCAGATCGGGCGCACGAACTACGTGGACAACACGCGGATCGGCTGGGCCGGGGGGTGGAGCATGGCGTTCGAGCTGGGAGGGGTCCGGATGCGGGCCGGGGTGCAGGCGCAGGTGCAGCGTCTGGTGCCGCGGTCGGTGTCGAAGTCGGACGACGCGCGGCACGCGGTGGTGGACGAGTTCCCGGACTCGGTGAATGGCAAGACGGGGGCGCCGATTGCGTCGTCGTGGGGATTGCAGACGAACAACCCTGGCTATCCGGGGTTCTGGAGCTCGGGGTGGATCACGACGTTGGGGGCATCGCTGGGGGTGACGCTGTGAATCGGGGCAAGGCATGGGTGCGACGGGTCGGAATCGCGGGGTGTGCGCTTGCGATTCCGTGGATCACGGCGGTGACGGGAGCCGGGTGCACGTTCGGCGGCAGCGATCTGTACGCCGACAAGAGCCAGGCTGTTGGAGCGGATGGGGGCGCGGACGGCGGGTCGGAGGCGACAGCGGGGGGTGACGGGCAGACCAGTTCGTTACCCGACGTATCCGGCTCGTGGGCGCAGCGTTGGGTCGTGGGCTCGATCGACACGATGCCGGTGATCGGCGACGTGCAGGCATCGACGAAGAGCCTCATGCGTGTGCAGGTCGAGCAGCGAGGCGCGGATCTGCTGATGCGAGTGGAGACCTGCCTGGTCGAGGTGGACAGCGGGACGGAGATCATCCAGGAGGTCATACCGGACGCGTTTGTGGCGTCGTTGGGGATTTCGGTTCGCGCGGTGTGGCTCGAGCGGCAGGGGAGCCGGTACCGGTTCGTGCAACCCAGGGCGTACGAGCTCCGGGGAGTGAGGCTGCTCGACGTTGCGGGCGAGGCGTTGCCGACGAGTGCGCAGGACCCGCGGGTCTACGATCAGGATGTGGACGGCAGGCCTGGGGTAACGGTGCGGGTGACGGGGCTGGTGGACGGCGAGGTGTGGGTAGCGCAGCGGGACTCGCACGAGGTGGAAGGCGAGGTGGTGTCGCTCGATCGGATCGAGGGACGGATTCGCTGGCTCAAGGAGCAGGCGATCCTGGGAGCGGACAACCCGCTGCTGGAGTCGCCGCTGCCGAGCGTTCCGGATCCGAACCCGGATCGCAGCACGATGGTGATGGTGCGCACGAGCGAAGACATGCAGTGCGCAGGCATTGTGGCGCAGGAGGCGGAGCTGTTCGGAGAGCAAGGTGGAGGGGGGTGATCCGGGCTCGCTGCGCAGATGCAGGCGCCGATCTTTGCGCGGGCCGCCGGAGGACTGCAGGATACGAGGATGACTGCCGCTCCCCTCCCCTCGCAGACCACCCCCTGGAACCCGCGCTCAGCCATCTGGATCGGCCTGCTGTGCGCCGTCGCCGCTGCGATGCTGACCGCCGTCGTGTTCTTCGCGACGGGCCTCGCGGGTCGCGAGGACTCCCTGCGCAACCGCCCGCATGTCGTGCAGGCCGTGCGCGACCTGTCCCGCCTCGAGGGGGCCAGCATGCACCTCGAACGAGTCATCGACCTGACAGACCGCCAGAGCCGCTTCTTCGGACTGGTCCAGACCGAGGACGCGATCCTGCTCGTGGCCGCGGTGGACGTCACGGCCGGGGTCGATCTGGGCAAGCTCAAAGCCGAGGACGTCACGGCCGATTGGGAGACGCGCTCGGTGCGGATCGTCCTTCCCCGGCCCGAGGTGTTCTCCGAACGGCTCGACAGCAAGCGCACGTACGTGCACGCGCGCACCACCGGTCTGCTCGCGAAACGCGACGAAAGCCTGGAAGGACGCGCGCGACAGGAGGCGGAACGTCAGGCCGCACAGGCAGCGATCGATGCGGGGCTGCTCGATCGTGCCGGCGCCAACGCTTCCAGGGCCGTGGAGGCGCTGGCTCGATCGCTTGGATATGAGAAGGTCGAAGTGTCGACTGCGAAGCCGTAGCGATTCAGAGCAGCTCGTGCGAACAGTCCACGCACGTCATGGGCCGCGCTGCCGGTTCGAGATCAGGGCGCGAACCAGATCGGCGCCGACACCAGCGTGTTGCCGTCGGCTTGTGTCGCGCGGGCGAACACGAAGCCCGGACCGCTCACCGGCAAGGACACGGTGCCAGAGCAGTTCTGCTTTCCGCCGCAGCTCACGGTGCCGAGCACCTGCTGGCCCTTTCCGAACAGCTCGATCTGCGTGAACGCGTCGGACGAGTCAGCGTCCGTGGCCTCGACCGACAGGTCGAGGGATTGCACGCCGGAGAGGATCGAGCCCATCCAGCACAGGTCCTGCGCCATCAAGCGCAGCGAGGCGTTCTTGTCGAGGGTCGAAAAGGATCGACGATTCTTCATTGCATCGTAGAGCTCGACCCGATTCAGGGCCTTGAGGAAGTAGCCGCTGCGGCCGTCGTCCTTGGTCCCCCAATCGGCGCTGTGGTTGTCCTGGTTGTAGACCGGCGAGACGTGCCACCCCTTGTCGAGGGCCATGAAGAACAGATTCCAGGTGTCACCGCCGCCGCTCATCTCGAACTGGTTGAGCTTGTCGTCGGCACCAGCCACGTACTCGAAGCCGTTCCACGTCTGCGTGGGGTCGTCACCCGGGTGGTTGAACTGGGCGATGCACCCGGAGCACGCGATCAGGCTCTGGTAGAAGTCGTGGAAGTCGAGCTGCACGGCCGGGAACAGGGTGTTGGTGAAGAACACGTTGTTGTGGCCAGTGCTCTGGATTGGGGGCTTGGGAGATAGCTCACTTGAAGTACCCCATGGGACCCTCTGTTCTGGATTGGGGGCTCGGGAGAGAGCTCACTTGAAGTTCTCCTTGGAACCCTGTGTTCTTGATTGGGGGCTTGGGAGAGAGCTCACTTGAAGTACCCCGCACTGAAGTGCGGGGCATTGGGGGGCAACCGGTTGGCTTTGGGGATGGGCCAGAATGCAGTCGGGGTTCGACGGCACGAGCAAGCCCGCCTGCGGCGGGCTCGGCGCTCGAGGTGGAACCGGGTGTTCTCGTGTTCTCGATTGGGTGCTTGCGAGGGACCTACTTGAAGGCCCCCATGGAATCCGGTGTTCTGGATTGTGGGTTTGGGAGGGACTTGCTGGGAGTACGGGTGCGTGTGGTTCGTGGAGAGAGCCTGGACGGATCGAATCGGGCTCTGATTGCTGCGCACGACGCATGCGATGGTTGTCGATCCTGGAATCGGATCGGGGGCAAGACGCATCGCGTTCCGGAGCCGCAAGTCCGGATTGGAGAGAGTCAGTCCCCTCGGAACGAGGGGGAGCTGCCGCAGCGTTTCGAGACCTTGTCCGAAAGGGCGCGGGCAGCGGGAGCGGAGGACGATGCGGCGGTGTGCTCGGAGACCTGGCGGCGGGCCGCGCTGCACGCCGCGGGGCTCGTGGTCTGATCGAGCACCGACGTGAGCAGCTCGGAACCCTCGACGTACCGTCTGGCGGTCAAGTACTCCTGGGCCAGCGTGAGGCACATCTCCTCGGTCCCGGTCGTGGCCGAGCCGACGTCGCCGCCGAGGGGACGGAAGAAGTCCCAGGCCCGGTCGGGGCGTCCCGACGCGGCGAAGCTGCGGATCAGAGCCTTGCGCGCCGAGGTTGCGACGAGGCTCGCGTGGGGGAGCGTGGGATACTGCGCGGCCGCCTCGATAGCCTTCTTGAAGTGGCTCAGCGCCTTGGCGTGCTCCGATCCGCTGGCGCCCCCCTGCTTCGCGTAGACGACTCCGAGCTGGTAGTTCGCATAGGCGAACGCCCGGTTCTCCGGCGGCGGGTACTTGATCACTTCCGCGTACGCCTGCCTTGCGAGGTCGAGCTTGCTGGGATCAACGGAGCTCTCCTTCAGGAACATCTCCCCGAACGCCAGGTACGTCGATGGGATGTACTTCGACTGAGGCACCTTCTGGATGAGCTCGTAGTACGTCTTCCTCGCGTTGGCCTGGTCCCCGCTGATCTCGTACTCGATCCCCAGGAGGTACAGGACCTCGTCGAGGCGCGAGTACATCGGGTACTCGTCCTTCAGGAGCTTGTAGTGGGTGATCGCCGTCTGGCGCGCAGAGCTCGCTGCTGCGGTGTCTTGCGCGGCACTCACCGCCAGCTCCGCGGCCGTCTCCGCAATCCGCCGGACGATCTGCACCCGGTCCGGCGAGCTCTTCGGCGTGGATGCGAGCAGACGCTGCAATCCGCCGAGCTCGGTGGTGACCAGGGAGCGGGCACGGAACGGGCCGGACCGCGTCTCCCGCATCGGTCCCAGGGGTTCGAATGACGTCGGGGCCGACGCGGACACCGGCTGTGAAGCCGGGGGTGCAGTCCGCGCGACGGAGGAGGGTGCAGTCGTGGTCCTGGTCGTGGGCTGCGGGTCCTGGGTCTTGCTGGTGACCGCTGCAGGCTCGGGCGACGAGCAGCGCGAGCCGTCCCAACTCTGGCCCCTGGGGCAGTCGGGAATCACGCCCTCGAGCGGCGCGAGCCCGATCCGCAGGGGCGCCGCGCACAGGGGGCTCTCGGTCCCCTTCTCCAGCGCCTCCTGGCAAGCGGCCGGGGTTCCCTCCCTCGCAATCCGCTCGGTGTGCCCGGACTGCGATCCTCCGGCCTCGGCCAGGAACACGCTCGCCTCACGCTGCACGGTCCGGGTCTCCCCCGCCACCACGGCGAATCCGCCGCTGTAGATGGCCGTGACGATGTGCGTGGCTCTGCCGCAGTCGGTGCCCTTCAGATCGCGAATGTGATAGGCTTTCCCCGGAGGAATCGACGCCATCCCGACCAGCATGTAGTCGGTGCGGATCGCCTTGTCCCGCCCCACCTTGCCGGCCAATCGCGCCGCTCCGATCGGGAGCGCGGCGAACAGCTCCTGCACGTTGTGCGCGACCTTGGTGTCGGTCGCGGCGTACGGACGATAGGTGTACTTGCCCTCGGCGATGCAGTTCGAGAGCAGCTCGAGCTCGACGTTGCACCCTTCGGAGCGATAGCGGACAGCGACCACGCCCTCGCTGCGCAGGCGCGCGAGGTTGGCGCGCGATCCCGGATCCCATCCCATCAGGTCGGGTTCGGTCTGCGGGCGGACCGCGGTGCATTGAAGGCCTTCGAAGGCCTCGCCGGTCTTCTGCGGTTCCAGGTCCTTGCCGGAGGTGAGATTGGCCGGCCCGCACGCTTGCGCGAGCACGCTGGCCGCCACGAGGCCGCCGAACCAGAGCTTCTTCATCGGGCTCGACGATACGCCGCCGCAAGTGCGAACTCCAGACCGAAGAGTGAAGCACTGCGGGGAGTCGGGAGGGGTCTTCTTGGGGGAGTGCGGAGTGTGCGACTGCGGCCGCTCTTGATGATTCTTGCCTGGGGCGCGAATGACCGCGCGCCGAACCCACGCCGTGCGCCAGTCCTGGAGCTCAGGCAGGTTCGCTTCGACATGTCGACGCAGCAGGTTGTGAGCGAGCAGCTTGATCTGCATGGCGGCGGCGTTGGCGTTGAAGCTGGCGCAGGGATGCTTGCCGATCCCCCCTTGCCACGCTCACGCTCTCGCATGCGCACGGCGATCACCCGGACAGGAGGATCGTCTTCGAGCCCCCACGCTCGACGGCGGAAAGCGATCTGCGCCACCTCTCGGGAGGGGCGACCCTCCGCGTCTCGATCCACGACATGCCATCGCTACTCGAGTGTCACGGCCCCGCACAGGTCTGGCGTCATGCGCCTTGGTCAGGACCACGATTGTTGTTGCCCCCGCTCTCCCGAGATTGCACCGCTGCCAGTATCCGCTATCGTGCGCTCATGGCAATCCGACTGCCGAACGCGAAGACTGTGCTGGGATCACTGGCCGCCGTGTCTGTGACCCTGTTAGGGGCCATCGCGCTCGCTGGTCCAGCCACATCCGAGACTTCTCGTGCCCGGCCAGCGGCGTCGGGAGCGATGGTGAGAATTCCTGCGGGCACGCTGACTCTCTCTCCGGACCCCGATGCGCCACCCGGGGCACGCGGACGAAGCGTCACCATCCCTGCCTTCGAGATGGATCGGACCGAAGTGACGGTCGCTGAGTACGGGGCATGTGTGGAAGCGGGGGGATGCACCGAAGCTGCCCAAGGGAGCCGAAACGACGCTTGCAATTGGAAGAGGCCGGAACGCGGGTCGCATCCGATCAACTGCGTGGATTGGGATCAGGCGAAGGCATTCTGCAGCTGGTCGGGCAAGCGCCTGCCCACTGCAGCGGAGTGGGAATACGCGGCAAGGGGAACCGATGGAAGGAAGTACCCGTGGGGCAACGGTAGCCCAGACGATCAGCTTTGCTGGTCGGGGAGGAACCCTCGAGACACCACGTGTGAAGTGGGGCGCTACCCGGGCGGAGCCAGTCCCTTTGGGCTGTTGGACATGGCAGGAAACGTAGCAGAGTGGACCTCCACTGTCTTGTCGCCCGCATACGCCCGCAGGCTCGGCCTCATCGGGCGGTTCGTCCAATCGGGAAACTGGTTCGTGTTTCTGTCCGACGGAAGCTCCGTCTACAGCGCCGGGCCCCGCGACTTCTACCCCGATGACGAAGCCGACTTCCGGGGCTTCCGCTGCGCCCGCTGAGGCTGCAGCCTCCGGACGCGGCCGAGGACCTGCGAAGCGGTGATCGAAACAACGACTGGGGCGCGTGTAGCGGCGCAACCACCTGAGCGCCCCGGACTACCCCATCTCGAGCCCGCGCCCGCGCTCTATCAGCGCTCGCACGGCTGGTATCGCTCCTCTCGAGCGCCCTTCATTCGAACGTCGGCGCGGCCGCGAGCTTCACCACCGTGCGCGCCTTCGACACCCCCATCGACGATGGCGACGACCGATCCTCCCCTCCCGCTCTGTCCCTCGTTGCTCTCCAGCTCACCAAGCAGGCATCGCCGCCGTTGAAACCGACGGCTGGACAGCATCGGATGAGACAGAACTTCAAGCCACTCCGTGGGCTCGGCGGAGTACCATGAAGTCGC